>JAKLJW010000047.1:0-22098 GCA_023150935.1 Candidatus Binatia bacterium
GGGAGAGGGACCTGACTTCGCGGCGGGGTGCTGTTGCCGTGGTACAGCGGGTGGATGCCCTCACCTGACCTCTCCCGGCGGGAGAGGGACCTGACTCCGCGGCGGGGTGCTGTTGCCGTGGCGGGGTACACGGCGCGGGCTGCACCCGCAACTCATTGCGGAATACGGATTGCGGAAGGTTTCGCGCCCCAATCCGCAATCCGAAATCCGCAATCCGAAATTCTTGCCACCGTGCTCAGTAGATCAGGGGTTTTCCCTGCTACCTCGCGCGCTCTTCGGGCTTGAAAGATCTCCAGAAACCTGATGACACCATGGGTGAACCATCCGCATGTCCATGGGGGGCATGCCATAACCGTACGAGGAGGATACGACATGCGACGCACGGGACATTATCTGATCGCCGCGGGTCTGCTGCTGGCGGCGGTGCCGGCGACGGCGGCGCCGACGCCGGAACAGAAATGCGAGGCCGGGAAGAACCAGGCGGCGGGGAAATACGCCGACTGCCGACAGAAGGCGGAGGCGGGCCTCGTCAAGACCGGGGACATCACGAAGTACAACACCGCCATCGGCAAGTGCGAGACCAAGTTCCAGGACAAGTGGCAGAAGCTCATCGACGCCGCGACCGCCGCCAGCGCCACCTGTCCGGACGCGCCGCTGGCCGCGTCGGCGTACAAGGACGTAATCGACGAGCACAGCGACAACATCGCGCAAGCCCTCGGCGGCGGGGGACTCGAGGACTGCGACGCCGACCTCGCCACCTGCACGGCGGACTTGGCGGCCTGCTACGCCCTGCCGGCGGCGCAGCGGCTGAAGACCGGGCAAACGCTCTGCTACGACGCGATCGGCACCCCGATCGCCTGTGCCGGCAGTGGCCAGGACGGCGAGTTCCAGAAGGGGGTTGCGCGGGCGTACGTCGACAACGGCGACGGGACGGTGACCGATACGAAGACGGGGCTGATGTGGGAGAAGCTGAGCGACGACGGCTCGATTCACGACCGTGACGACTACTACACGTGGACTGCGGCGGTGACGACGAAGATCGCGACGCTAAACGGCGGCGGCGGCTTCGCCGGGTATACGGACTGGCGGCTGCCGAACATCAACGAGCTGCAGAGCCTGGTCAACTACGGTGCCTCGTCTCCGGCGATCGATGCCGCCTTCAACACCGCGTGCGCAGCGTCGTGCACCGTGACGACGTGCAGTTGCACTGTCTCGGCCTACTACTGGTCGTCTACTACGACCCAGGACTACCCGAACTTCGCGTGGGACGTGACCTTCGGCATTGGGTTAGTGGTCGCGTACGATAAGTCCGGCACCAACTATGTCCGTGCCGTGCGCGGCGGCTCGTGATGCCCCTTCGCCCTTCGGGCTATGGAGCACAAGTGGATCATTAGGTCATTTGGTGCGCCAGGCCAAGCCTGGCCGATCTTGTAACCTGAAAGGAGGTTATCCTGCGAATTGCCCGTTCAGCAGGTAGCGACCCGAGCGTGCGTCGGAGTGATCCGGTGGGCGAAGCCTCGGGAAGCGAGCCCGCGAGCCGTAACGCAAGTGAACCCGAATCGGCCTCGTGAACCTCATTGAGAGTGGCCAAGCTGCCAAATATGACGAAGCCTGCCATCAACGTGGAAGCAACGGGCGTGTGCACACGTTGGGCTCTCCGGGGTGTAAGGGGACGGCGCGTGGGGACAGATCGGTCGAGGAACCTGGGAGGCCCGGCGAGGCAGGGGCGAGCAAGTGGCCCCAACGCGACACGGGAAAGCATAACCGTGTTGGCGGCAACGGCCGGGAGTCGGACCGGCTCATAGTAGTGAGGAAGCGGGTAACGACCGTGGAGCGAAGGGGCCGGAGCCATTGCGAGCGGAGGTCAGAGGAGGAGTGAGCCGCTTGGACGAGAGTCCCACTACGGACGAACCGACAACGATCGACAGGAACTTTCGACAAGGATACCCACGCATGGCCTTCCGGGCGATCAACACGTACGTTCACGAGCGGCTCGAGCGCCACCTGCGCCGTCGCAGCCAACGGCCCTGCCGCCCGCCGGCAGGGGTGACCTACCATGAGCACTTCAAGCACTTGGGTTTGGTGATCTTGTGAGGGTCAGCCGTGCAACTGCCTGCGTCTGCCGAGCGGGTGACAGCAATGGCGTGAGCCGGATGCGGGAAATCCGCACGTCCGGTTCGACGAGGGGGGAGTAGGTCGCACGCTTCGGCGTGTCGCCTTCTCCCCTACTCTACATTTTCGAGTATTTCCGGGATCCGGTCTTCGTTCTGTCCGGGGCTTGGCGCGTTAGCGCCGAGCCCCGCGAAATCGGCTGACGATGGCGCACACGGAGCACCTGCCGATCTACAAGGGCGCGTACGATCTCTGGAGTTCACGGGGACAGTGCGCGAATCTGGACACTCCGGCGGGGCGTGGGTACACGCGCGCACGCCCCGTTTACGGGGCGACTGGCTTGAGCCCGGCGATTCATCGCCGGGTGCGGTACGCGCGGCTCGGCGGGAGCCGCGCCCTCCGCAATCGATTTCTTCGCGCAATCGGGTGGAACGCGATCTCCGAGCGCGTTTCCTCTGTGTTGCCGGGCCCGGACATTCCCGAGCGTGAAGCCCCGGGCATGAATGCCCGGGCTCAGTCGAGGCGCCCGGTGAACCGGGCGCGGGTATGCGCGCGCACGCCCCGTTTACGGGGCGACTGACTTGAGCCCGGCGATTCATCGCCGGGTGCGGCTGCGACGGTACGAGGCGGTGCGTATCGAGCTGGCGAACGAGCGAGACCGGGGGCAGCGCCATCAACCCGCCCGGCGCGCGTCGAGCAGTCGGCGGACCGTCTGCATGGCCGGCAGGCCGCCGCGCATCATGTAGAAGAGCGGTGTCCTGCCGGCGAAGATCGGATTGGCATTTGGCAGGTGCACCCACTCATCGGCCAGACGCGGCGAGTGGAGGATGCGTAGCGCCTTGAAGATGCCGATGAGATACGAGATGGGGGTGAGCCGGTCGGTGTCGAGAACCCGTTCGGGGTGGCGCTTCATCTCGTAGAACGGCCCATTGCTGACGCCGCCGAGCAGCGCGCGTGCATCCTCGTCGCGTACCTTCCAGCGCTTCATGATGTTGAAGAAGGCCTTCAGGCCGGGCGCCGACAGCCGCGCCCGCTCACCGCGCGCAGCGAGGTCCGGCGGCGCCTCTGTCCGGTAGATCGTGACGTTCGGTACCGAAAAAAAAGCGGCACGCCCGGAGGCGTGCCGCTTTTTTACCGTCCACTGCGGTGAGTGTTTACTGGGCCACCTGGTTGTTGGTCACGACGATATCGCCAACCGTGGCTGCGTCGCACGACGAGAAGACGCCGCCTATGTTGGCGCCCGAGAGACTCGGCGAGGCCGACGTCAGGTTGGCGCAGCTAAACGCCGATCCGGTCACCGACTCCGGTCCGATGTTGAAGCCCTGGAAATTGCTGACGTTGAACGCAGTCCCCGTCGAGGTGCCGGTGGTGTAAGGCAGCGTGACAGGGTTACCGCGCTGATCGATCGGATCCTGGTCGGTACAGAACGTCTCGGTGCAGAGGCCCGTTTGGGTGCCGATCTGCAGCGTGTTCAAGAGGATTGCCGAGCCGGCAGGTCCGCTACCGCTGAGCGCGATTTGCGGCGGGAACGGCAGACCGCCCTCTTCGCCGTTGCAATCCTGGGTCAGGGTGACGTCTACGGGTTCCAGCCCGCTGCAGCCGATGACGCCGGCGGCGGCGTTGCCGGGACCGTTCACGAATGCGCAGGGTCGGTCAGTCGGGCATTCAACCGGCAGCGGTATGTTGTCGCTGCAATTGCCTGCCAACGCCCCGTCTTCGGTGAACAGCGTTCCACCGCAGGTCTTGACCGGCAGACCGCGCACGCAGGCGCAGGCGATACTGCCCACCGGGATCTTCGGCAGATCCACGCTGGCCGCCTTGATAACCGCGGGGATCTTCCCGTCGCGCTCCTTGCCGATAGTCACCGTCTGTTGCCCGGTCAGCGGCAGCGGCAATTCGCTGACGACGTCGCCGAACACCTTGGCGCAACTGGTGTTCGGGACGCAATCCACCTCGGAGGTCTGGCCGGGTTTGAGCGTAAACGTGATGCTGGTCTCGAACGTGCAGTTCGCCGCACAACCGTCACCGCCGAAAGTCTTGCAGCGCACGCACTTGGATCCCGGGCAGGTCGTGTCCGTACGGCACGCCGAGCCGATCTTGAACCCGCCGTCGCACACTCCGGGCTGGTCGAGGCCGCACTCCTCGTCCTTCTCGCAGGCCGTGCCAGCCGTGTTGCCGCCGATGCAGATGCCGCCGTCGTCGCACTCCTCGGGCGCTACCGGCTCGCCGTCGCCGCAGCCGCCTTCGGGTTCCGGCGGGCAGCCGTTATTCGCGTTGTTGACGGCACTGATGATGTCGTCGATGGAAACCTCGCCGTCGTCGTTGCCGTCGGCATTGGGGCACGCTTCGATCGTCGCCATGCCGTTGGCGATGTTGACCATGGTGATGATCTCGTCCACGGTCACTTCCTTGTCGCCATTACAGTCCCCGGTACACACGGCGGCCGCCACGTTGGCTCCGGCAAGCATGATAAGTCCGGCTGCACCAAGGGTCGCCCATCGGTGCCACTTCTTCTGTATCCTCATACGCGTCTCCTCCTGTGGCCGATGGCTCTCCGCCCGCCGGCCGAGTTTGGTCGCCTGCTCCACACCCTTCTGGCGTTATCCGGGCGCAACTTCCTCTTATCCTAATGATTGCAATAATCCCTGACGGTTCGTCAAGCGCCAGTTCGCGCTTTTCCTTAAAGCCGGTGCCACCCGTCGTTGCGGCGTTCCGCGGCGCTGTGTAGCCTGCCGCGCATGGGCGGCGGTCGGCCACGTGGCGGAGACGGAAGGCGCTCGTGAAAGGCGTGCGGGGATGGCTGGCTGCCTTGATCGGGCTGATCCTGGCAGCGCTTTACCTGGAGCGCGCCTATCTGCTGGCGGCGGCGGGCGCGTTCCTCGTGGTCAGCGACGTGCCGCGGTCGAGCGACGCGATTGTGGTGCTGTCCGGGTCGTTGCCGGACCGCATTCTCGAAGCCGTGGACCTGTACAAGAGCGGGCTCGCCCCGCGGATCGTATTGACGCAGGAGACGCCGCTTCCCGGCCTGCGCGAGCTGCGGGCCCGCGGCGCCAACATGGTCGAACGACACGAGCAGAACCTCGACATTGCCCGTCAGCTCGGCGTGCCGCCGGCGGCGATGTCCGTGGTGTCCACACCCGCGTGGAGCACGGCAACCGAGGCGGAGGCGCTGGTCGCGTACTTCGACGCCGAGGGCATCCGTTCGATCCTGCTGGTTACCTCGAAGGCGCACGCCCGCCGCGCCGTGATGACGTTTCGCGACCTGGCTTGCGGCCGCCTTCGTGTCCTGGTCGTACCGTCGCGTTACGATCCGTTCACCCCGGCGGAGTGGTGGCGGCGGCGGCCGTGGGCGAGGCGTCTGTTCTTCGAGTACCTCAAGCTCGCCAACTACGCTTTGATCGAACGCTGGGGCGCCCGGTGTCCCGAGGCGGCTGCGTGACCGCCGCCGCTCGACCGCGGACCGGAGTGGAGACGCTCTATTTGCGGCTCGCCCCGGGCGATATCGCCTTCGTCAAGTTCCTGTTCGAAGCTTACGAAGAAGTCGCGACCGTCCGGACCGTCGACAAGGATGCGGCGGTGATCGTACTGCTGATTGCGCCTGACTTCCTGTCGGTGGCGCGGGCGATCCTCGACGACATCCGGCGCACCGTGCGCTACGAGGAAATCGCGGCTCCGGCGTTACCGTCCGACGACTGGCTGATGCGCGAACTCGACGAGGACGGGTCGGGGCAGTAGGGGGGGATGTGGGCTTGAGGGGATGAGGGTGTTCTTGGGGGCGTGTGGACGGGGCGACTCTGCCGGGGGCTTCTAGTTGCTGGTGCTTGGGGGGGCGGGTTCGGCGTCGGGTACCGGAGCGGGTCTGGTGCCGAATACATAGGCGACGCCGATGCTGAGCGCGTAGAGCAGTAGCAGGGGGCCGGCCATGAGGAGTTGGGAGGCGACGTCGGGCCCCGGGGTCAGGATCGCCGCCAGCACGAAGATTACCAGTATCGCGTAGCGCGTATAGGCGATCATCATCTGGTGGGTGACTACGCCGAGACGCGCGAAGAAGAACGTGAACACCGGCAGCTCGAAGGTGACGCCGAAGGCGAGCAGCATGCGTGCGGTAAAGGTCAGGTACTCGCTGATGCGGATCTCCGGGCTGATGCCGATCGAGCCGTACTGCTCGATGAGAAACCGGTAGCCTACCGGCATGACGATCTCGTAACAGAACCACGCGCCGGCGACGAAAAACACGGTGCCGAAAAAGACGAAGGGGCGCGCGTAGCGTTTCTCCGTGTCGTACAGGCCGGGCGCCACAAACCGCCAGATCTGGTACAGAATGACCGGGCTGGCCAGAAAGATGCCGGCGAGAAACGCCACTTTGATCTTGGTGAAGAACGCCTCCGCCACTCCCGTGCCGATGAGGTTGACGTCGGTCACCTCCAGGCCCGGCTGGTTCAGTCCGAGCAACGGACGGGTCAGCAGTTCGAAAAGCCGATCCGCGAAGGCGTACGCGGCAGCGAAGCCGACGGCGATGGCGAGCAATGACCGCACCAATCGCGTGCGCAACTCTTCGAGATGCGCCGTCAGAGGCATGCGGGCGTCGCCCATGCTCTTTACGCCTGGGTCGGGGGCTCGCCGTCGCTCACCCGGGTAGGTGGCGTGCTATCCCCGCCCGGTGGTGGCTCGTCCGCGACCCCTCGCGGCACGCTGTCGCCGGCCGGTTGGGGGGGGGCGGCGGCCGGGGCCGGAGCCGGCCGGCCGGCGCCTTCGACCTCGCGCTCGATCATGCGCCGGGCGTTCTGCAACTCGTCGGTCACCCCGCTGGTGGCTTTGCGCAGTTCCGCCAGACCCTTGCCGAGGAGACGCGCGACTTCGGGCAGGCGCTGCGGTCCGAGCACGATCAGTGCGACGACAAGGATGACGATGAGCTCTGGCGTACCGATGCCGAACATGCAGGGCGGACTCGTAGAGGATCGGACGCTAAAGTAAACGCCGCGGGGTGTCAATTCGCCTCCGCGCGGCACGCCGCCGGGGCGCCTTTGCCGGTTGCTATTGCTCGGCGAATCGCCCATGATCGGCGCCGCTACGAACGCACGATGCGCACCCGAGGCCGGGTGCGCGGTGTAGTCCCGGATCGATTCTGGGGGCTTGGTGTCTCCCGGCGGAGGCAGGCCGCAGGGGGCTTTGCATGGGGGACGGTATGCAGTCGCGCAACCTGATACTGGCGATCGGTGCCGCCGTCGTTGCGATCGCAGCCCAGGCGCGGCCCGGCGCCGCGCTGACGGCCTGCACGGCGGCGCAAATCGTTGCGCAGGACTCCGCCAACTGCCCGAGCGGGACGGGTCCCTGTACCATTAAAAAGGATTTCGATGTGGCCGGGGGGTGCGTGCTCGACTTCGGCCAGCGGGACGTCACGTTGGCGAATCTGGCCGTACTCGATCTCGGTCCGGGAACCGTGACCATTGTGGCGCGCAACTTCACGGTTGCCGCCGGCGGGTACATTGACGGCCGCGGGACCGCGTCGGCGCCTCCCGGCGATCAAGGCAGCACGATCCAAATCGAGACTACCGAGAACTTCGCCGTGCGGCGTACCAGCCTGATCGGCCGCATCGAGGTTTCAGGTACCTATCGCGCCGGTGCCATCGAGATCTCAGCCGGCGGGAGCGTGACCGTGGAAGGCCGCCTGGAGGCCGACAGCCTCGATACGGCCGACGGCGGCGACATCGATATCACTGCCGGCACCAACATCACGTCTACTGCGTCCAGCGACATTTCCGCGAACGGTATCCAGTTTGGCTCTGGCGGCTCGGTGACCATCGAGGCCGGCAATGCCGTCAATCTTGCTGGGGCCATCGACTTATCCGGATACGGCGGCGGTAGTGCCGATGTAACCGCCGCCACCGGGTCCGTGCAACTCGCCGGCATCAATCTGCGCGGTAACGGCTACGGTTCCAGCACGATCAGCGAGTCGGGGGACGGGGGCGAGCTTAGCGTCAGCGCGTTCACGAGCGTCGTCGTGGTCGGTTCTCTCGATGCGAGCGGTTCTACCGGTGGGGACGGCGGTCCCGTCGACATCAGCGCCGACTATGGTTCGGTGACGATCTCCGGGGCTGTCCGTTCCGAAGCCCGACTTCCGGAACCGCCCGATACCGGCTCGGGTGGGGGGGATATCTTGATCTACGGATCCGGTGCCGTCACCGTGCAGTCCGGCGGAACCGTGTCCGCCCGCAGTGACGGGACACTCGGTTGGGGCGGGGAGATAGTTGTAGATACGGAGTCCGACCTCACACTGGCCGGCGCGGTCGACGCCTCGGGCGGATGGCAGGGCGGCGCGCTCGAGTTCTATGTTCTCGGCGGCGCCACGCTCGGTAGCTCCGTGCTCGCCAACGCCCGCAACGCCGGCGGGTACGGCGGATCGGTAGATATTACCGTGGGTCAGATCGGACAGAGCACCCTGTCGATCGCCGGATCGATCGACGTTACCGGCGGCCCTTGCACGACGGAAACGGGCTGTGGGGCTGGCGGCTACACCATGATCGAGGCGTGCACACTGACCCTTACGGCGACGGGCACCATCGACGCCCGTGGTCCCCTGTGGGGAGGGAGCAACTCCCTCACCGCCCGCGAAGGGCTCTCGGTTGCGGGTCAGGTGTACGCGCAGGCGACGGATGACAGTGGGACCGACGGTACCAACGATTTCACCTTCCGAGCCGCGCGCCCGCCCAGTGTGACGGGTACGGTCAACCCTGCGGCGACGCTCGACGCGCGTGCGACGTGTACCGAGCCGACTTATCCGAATGGCTGCCTCAACGCCTGCCCAGCGTGCGGCAATGGGATCGTGGAATTCCCCGAGGAGTGCGACAACTCCGTCGGCACTCCGGTGGATTGCGACGGCTGCTCGCGGTTCTGCGAAATCCAAACCTGCGACGACCAAAACGGATGTACGGCCGACTTCTGCACTGTGCCGATCGGCTGCATGTACACGGTGCAAAGCCCGTGTGCGACGCCGACGCCGACTGCGGCCGGTCCGTCGCCGACCCGAACAGCCTCGCCGACCGCCACCATTCCGGGTCCGAGTCCAACCCCCACAATTGCACTGCCGTCGCCGTCGCCGACAAACACCCCGATTCCGACGCCGACCCGGACCGCGACGCGCACGCCGACCCTGACGCCCACGTCGACCCCGACGTCGACCCCGACCGTGACCCCGACGTCGACCCCGACCGCCACGCCGACGTCGACCCCGACGATTACGCCGACGAGGACACCAACCGCGACTGCGACAACCTCCCCGACACCGACGATCTCGGCCACCGCGACGGTGACACCGACGGCGACCCACACGCCCGCGGCCACTGCCACGGCCGGCCGCTTCGACGACTCCGTGGTCCTGCCGGTGCGGCCGGTCAGCATCGATATATCCGCCGGCGTGGCGAGCGTTCGCAAGCAGGTGAAGGTCAAGGTCGCAAACGCCGACCTGCTGCCGGTTGCCGAACTGGACGGACATCCGATTCAACTCCTGGTCCATCCGGGCACCTGTCCGGCCGGCCTCACGGTTGGAGCGCCCGATTTCGACCTCCGAACCCCGGGCGCGCAGGATACCGTCTCGATGCGCGGCGGCCGGGTGAAGAAAGCCGTCCTGACCATCGAAGCGCGCAGCGATATGTTCACGAGCTTCAACCGTATCACCCCCGTGCGCTGTGCATTGATTCTCGAAGTACGTTCCACTTTGGCCGGGAGCGCGGACCCGTCCCCGTCGAACAACTCGGTCCCGCTCGAAATCAACGTCGTCGACCGCAACGATCCCGACCAGGCGCAGCTCTACGAGTCGGCGATCGACAGCGCCGAGGCCACGTCGTTGTCGTTGGGTCGGGGCCGAGTGTCGCTCGCCCGTACCGGTCGCCCCCGCTTGCTGAACGGTAACCTGACCGCCGTGGCCCCGCACGCGATTGCCGTCACGGCCACCACGGATTGCCCGGCTAACATGGTCGGCGCCTTGGACTTCGACTCGCAGACTCCCGGCGACCAGAATATCGGCGCGGTATCGCCGGGGGCACGCCTGTCCGGGTCTTTGCCGCTAACGGCACGGGCGGCCGACGTGTACGTGCGCAGCAAGCGGTCGCCGTACCGATGTAGCGTCGCGCTAACTGCGACTGGGCCCTCCGGCGATTCGGACGCGACGAACAACGTGACGACGATGGTGGTCGACGTCTACGACCGTAACGACTACTGACGTGGAGCGTGCGCGGATTTTGTCTGGGGCGCGGGGCGCGAGCATGCGCCGGGCTTCCGGGGTGATACTTCTCCGCTCTTTGGGCTAAACTCCGGCGCGATGGCGGCGACGGGGATAGTTATCGACCCGCGGTATCGGGAGCACGACACCGGTCCCGGGCATCCGGAAAGCGCGGAGCGCATCGGCGTGCTGCTCGAGGCGGTGAGCCCGTCGGCTCCCGGGTGTGTGCCGGTGGCGGCACGTCCGGCGACCGGCGACGAGCTGGCGCTGGTGCACGACGGCGCTTACGTCGAACGGGTGGCGGCGACGGCGGAACACCGCTGGTATGCCTTCGATGCCGACACGCCAACCTCGCCCCGTTCGTACGAAGTGAGTCGACTGGCGGCCGGCGGGGTGCTGGCGCTCGTCGATGCGGTCATGGCGGGGCAGGTACACAACGGCTTCGCTTTCGTGCGGCCTCCCGGTCATCACGCCGAACGCGACCGCGCCATGGGATTCTGCCTCTTCAACAACGTCGCCATTGCCGCGGAGTACCTGCGCCGCCGCCACGGCCTCGCGCGCGTTCTGGTCGTCGACTGGGACCTGCACCACGGCAACGGAACCCAGCACATGTTCGAACGTGACCCCGGCGTTCTGTACGTCTCGCTGCACCAGTACCCATACTATCCCGGGACGGGTGCCGCCGACGAGGTGGGCTTCGGCGACGGCGAGGGGCGCACGGTCAACGTGCCGCTGCCGGCAGGCTGCGGCGACGACGAGTACCGCGAAGCCTTTGCGCGCATTGTCGAGCCGGTCGCGCAGGATTTCGCCCCCGAGTTCGTGTTGATCTCGGCCGGCTTCGATGCGCATGGGCGCGATCCCCTCGGCGGGATGGAGGTGACCGAGGCCGGCTATCGTAGCATGACGACGAGCTTGTTGCGGGTGGCCGGGGCTACCGCGCGCGGGCGCTGCGTGGCCGTCCTCGAAGGCGGGTACGATCTGGGCGCCGTGCGGGCGTGCGCGCAGGTGGTGGTTCGCGAGCTACGCGCCGAGGAGCCCGCTCCCGCTTCCGAGCCGACGCCGCGCAGTCGGGCCGCGCCACTGCTCGACCGCATCGCGCGGGTGCAGGGCCGCTACTGGCGCCTGTGATCGGCGTCAGTCGTAGGCCGACAGATCCGCGTCGCCGAGATCGCGCTCCTGTGGCGCCGCCGGGGCCTGATCGGGGCGTGGCGCCTGCGCCACCGCGGCCTCCGGTTCGGTGCCCCGTCGGAAGCACTCGAGGTGCCCGGAGCGGACCAGCGTGCAGCGGATGCCGTCCGGCACCGGGAAGTCGAGGACCGGCTGACCGGCCAGAGCGCCCTCCATGAACGCCGTCCAGATCGGGGTTGCCACCTGGCCGCCGGTCTCCCGGGCGCCAAGGCTGCGCTTCTCGTCGAAACCCACCCACACCCCGGCGAGCAACTGCGGCGTGTAGCCGATGAACCAAGCGTCGTTGACGTCGTTGGTAGTGCCGGTCTTGCCCGCGGCCGGCCGGCCGAGGGCGGCGGCGCGCCGGCCGGTGCCACGCTGGATGACACTCTCCAGCATGCTGGTCATCTGGTAGGCCGTTTCCGGCGCGATGACTTGCTCGGTGTCGGGCAGGTTTTCGTCGACGACATTGCCCTGACTGTCGGTGATGCGCGTGATGAAGCGCGGCTCGGCGCGCATGCCGAGGTTGGCGAACACCCCGTAGGCAGCGGTGAGCTCGAGCGGCGTGACTTCCGAGGCGCCGAGAGCGAGCGAGAGGTTCTTGGTCAGCGGGGACCGGATGCCGAGCTTCGGGATGTAAGACAGCAGATTGTTCAGCCCCACCTTCATCGCCAGTTTGACGGTGACCACGTTGCGGGAAAAGGTCAGCGCGTCGCGCAGGCTGGTCGGGCCGTTGTACTTGTTGTCGTAGTTCTGCGGCGACCAGGTCCGGCCGCCGGCCCGGAACGAGATCGGCTCGTCGACGATGATGCTGGCGGGCGTGAAGTCGCGGTCGAGCGCGGCGGCGTAAATGAACGGCTTGAAGGCCGAGCCCGGCTGGCGCAGGCTCTGCACGGCACGGTTGAACTGGCTGTCCGCAAAGTCGAACCCCCCGACGAGCGCCTTGACGTCTCCGGTCGCCGGCTCGATGGCGACCAGGGCACCTTGCACCGGCGGCGATTCGGTGCACGCGAAGAAGGTTCCCGTGCCGTTGGTCGTGTCGGCGAGGCGCACGCGCATGATATCGCCGACGCGATGGCCGCTCCGGCGCCGGCAGTTGTTTTCCTCGGGCGGCGCGAGTTGCCCGGTGAAGGGTCCCACCTGCAGGTGAATGGTTACGCTCCGTTTGCCGGAAGTCACCCCGGTTACCACGGCGTCGTAAGCTCGCCCCGTCTCCAGCCCGCGGCCCTTGAGGGCGCCCGTCTGCTGACGCGTATAGGAAGGAATCTCCGTGCCGTCGATGCGGCGGATGGTGTCCCCGTATCCCTGGCGCCGGGCCAGCGTTTCGAGACCCTCCCGCAAGGCAGCCTCGGCGGCCGCCTGCATGCGCAGATTGGCCGGCGTGTGGACGCGCAGGCCGAGCGCGTAGAGTCCCGTCTGACCGTAGCGTTCCTCAAGCAGCCGGCGCACGTGCTCCACGTAATACGGTGCGGACACGAAGTTGCTCCGGTGCGGTGCGAGGCCCAGTGGCTCCGCCAGGGCGCGGCTTGCCTCCTCGGCGCTGATGAAGCCCACGTCGGCCATGCGCCCGAGGACGTAGCGCTGGCGACCCTTGGCCAGCGCCCAGTTCTTGACCGGGGAATAGCGGCTCGGCGCCTGCGGCAAACCCGCGAGCAACGCCGCCTCGGCGACCGTGAGCTGCTCGACGTTCTTGCCGAAGTACTCGCGCGCCGCCGCGCCGACACCGTACACGCCGCTGCCGAGGTAAAGGTTGTTCAGGTAGAGCCACAGAATCTGATCCTTGGTGAGCTGGCGCTCCAGCCGCAGGGCGAGGATCATTTCCTTGAATTTGCGCTCGTAGCTCTTCTGGGGCGATAGCAGAATCTGCTTGACCACCTGCTGGGTGATCGTGCTGCCCCCCTGCACCTTGTCTCCGGCCGCGAGGTTGCTCAGGATGGCGCGCCCGACGCCGACGAAATCGATGCCGCCGTGCCGATAGAAGGCATCGTCCTCGGCGGCGAGAAAGGCATTGCGGACGACGGCGGGAATCCGTTCGAAAGGCACCAGATACCGCTTTTCGAGATAGAACTCGCCCATCACCGTGCCGTCGTCGGCCAGCACCTGAGTTACCATCGGCGGCCGGTAGCGGGTCAGGGCCTCCACGTCCGGAAGATTGGCGGTGAGTTCGACGTACAAGAGATAGGCGGCGCCGGCGGAACCGAGGACGCCGACGACGAAGAGAAAGGTCAGGAAGATACGAACGGTGCGCCAGAAACCGGAGACGCGCGAGGGGCTGTCGCCGGGTGCGCTCATGACCATTGAGACGATATCGACCGGTACCGGAAGGGTCAACGGCCTGTGCCGGCAGGGGGCGTGGGCGTTGCCGGATGGCGCGGTGCGCTGTGTAATAAAGTTAACTTGAGTCGGACGCGGAACCGGTGTATCGGTGCGGCCATGTCCGCGCACGCCATTCTGGTCGTCGACGACGAGCCGGCGAGCCGGCGCGCCCTGCAGCGGGCGCTGGCCGGTGCCGGCGAGGTGATCGCAGTCGCCGGCGGCGCCGAGGCCCTCGAGTGTCTGGCGGCACGAACCGTTGCCGTACTCGTCGTCGACCAGCGCATGCCGCACATGCTCGGGACCGAGGTGCTGGCGCGTTGCAGCGTCAGTCACCCGGAGGTCGTGCGGGTGCTGCTGACCGGCTACACCGACGTCGACACGCTCCTGGCCGCGATCAACGCCGGGCACGTGTATGCCTATCTGACCAAGCCGTGGGAGCCCGGCGAGTTGCGGCTGGTGGTGCAACGCGGCCTCGAGCATTACGACGCCGAACGCGACCGGCGGCGTCTGCTGCGCGAGCTGGGCGCGGCCTGCGCGCGAGCGGAACGTCAGGCGGCGCAGAGGGCCCGCCTGCTGGCCATGGCGGCGCACGAGGTGGGGACGCCCTTGCACGTGGTTGCGAACGCGCTCGCCTTTGCGGCGTACGCGCCGCTCGGCCAGGAGGCCAGGCACTGGGTGGACGTGGCCCGCCGCGGTGTGGGGTGGCTGGGGCGCAGTGTGGCGCAGCTTGGCCGGGGCGGGCAGTGGCTGGCCGGCGCGCCGCGCCTCAGGCTGCGGCCGGTGGAGGTGTCGCCGGTGGTTACCGGTACCGCCGCGGACTTCACCCCCGTATGCGCGGCGCGTGCCCTGCGCTTGTCCGCGCACGTCTCCTCGATGCTGCCCGCGGTGCACGGCGACGCGATTTGGCTGCGCCGTGCCCTGGCGAACCTTGTCGCCAACGCCGTCCGTTGCACCCCCGACGGCGGGGCGATCGCGCTGACGGCCGTCGCGGCCGGTGCGAGCGTCGAGTTCGGCGTCGCCGATACGGGGATCGGCATCGAAGCGACCCGACTGGCCGACCTCTTCGAGCCCTTTGCGCCCGCGCACGGCGACGTCGACCTGCACACTTCCGGGGAGTTCGACTTCGGCGCGCGCGGACTCGGTCTCGGTCTGGCGATTACGCGAGCGATCGTCGAGGCCCACGGCGGCCGGCTGACCGTCGACAGCGCCCGCGGCGCCGGCAGCCGCTTCAGCTTTACCGTGCCGGTCGCGAGCGGCTGAGACGGCGCGCGTTTCCCTCCGCGGAACGTTGGGTTATAGGGAAGCCGATGTCCGCGGGTGGACCAGAAGGAGGTCGCGCACCGCTGCGCTGCAGCCACTGCGGTCGCCACGTAGCCGGAACAACGCACACCCGCACGACCTATCGCGTCGATTACTACGCGCTGCACACGGGCGAGGTCGAGCCGGTCCTCGTGCAACGGCCGGACGATCCCGACCGCACGGTAACCGTGTTGCGGCTGGTGCGGCCGATCGACGTCTACACCTGTGTGGATTGCTACGCACAACCCGCCGTGCGCGTCGAGCGCGAGCGGCGCTTTCGGCCGGAGGTCGCCGGCGAGGCGACGCCGGTGGCGGCCGGGTCGTGAGCCGAATCAAGCGTTCGCAACTTGCCGGGCGGTGGTACGCGGGAGCCGCGGCACGCCTGCGCGCCGAGGTGGCGGGCTGGCTGGCTTCCGGCGAGGGCAGGGCGCCGGCCGGTCCGCATTGCGCGCTGCTCGTTCCTCATGCCGGATATGCCTATTCGGGTCGCGCCGCGGGCGCGGGCTACGCCTGCGTGGCCGGTGGCGGCTACGAACGCGCCGTCATCCTGGCGCCCAGCCATTTCGTGCCGTTCCGTGGCGTCGCCGTGCTCGACGTCGACGGGTTCGAAACGCCGCTGGGCGTGGTGCCGGTGGATGGCGCCGGACGCGCGCAACTGCTTGGCTCGCCGCTGGTCGCCGAGCGGCCCGAGGCATTCGAGGACGAGCACGCCCTCGAGATTCAGTTACCTTTCCTTCAACTCGCGCTGCCCGCGGTGTCGGTGGTGCCGGCGTTGGTCGGCGAGCTCGCGCCGGACGATGCGGCCGTGCTCGGCCCGGTGCTGGCGGCGCTGGCCGACGATCGGACCCTGTTCGTGATCAGCTCCGATTTCGTCCACTACGGTTGGCGCTTCGGCTACCTGCCGTTTCCCGCCGTTGGGGCCGAGGCGGTGCGCGAGGGCCTGCGCCGGCTGGACATGGGTGCGATCGAACGCGTATGCGCCGGCGACGGCGGGGGCTTCGTCGCGTACGTGGCCGACACCGGGGCGACGATTTGCGGCCGCCATCCGATCGAGCTGTTCCTTGCCGTGCCACCCGGGCCGCGCCGCGGGCAGCTCGTGACCTACTACACGTCGCTGGACGTCACCGGCGATTACGAGCACGTGGTGAGCTACGCCAGCATGGTGTTTCCGCGGCGAGGGATCGAGGACGCGGGGGGCGCGGTCCGCTAATCGGCGGGGCCGGGCGTTCGCCGGGGTCCGCGCCGGCCATCGGTACGCGATTCGGTTGCGGGCTTCGGGCCGTGCGGTCCGCGCGAACCGGCTGGCCCCGACGCCCGGGGCTACGGCAAAGTCGCTGACAGAGCCTCGATACGCCGCCAGAAGAGGGCGGCTACTCGGCTCGAACGGGTTTTTCGGCTTCAGCAAGAGCATAAAACCGTTCGCCCCGAGTAACGGCCCGTCTTTTTGGGCCGTGTATCGAGGGGCAGGCCCGGTGTACACCCTCCGTCAGAAGAGGGCGGCTACTCGGCTCGAACGGGTTTTTCGGCTTCAGCAAGAGCATGAAACCGTTCGCCCCGAGTAACGGCCCGTCTTTTTGGGCCGTGTATCGAGGGGCAGGCCCGGTGTACACCCTCGGTTGGCGATTTTGCTGTGGCCCGGCCCCCACGCCGCCGTCGCGTTGTAGCGCTTCGCACAACACGATATAGACCGAAGTCGACATTCTTATTCGAGAACATGTTCGAGAACATGGGCGAAGCCGCGAAAGACAGGGCCGCTGCGTTGCGCGAGCCGCGCCGCCGACTCGGGCTGCGTCTGCTCGAGGACATCGGGCGGACGATTTCCCATTCGGCCGATCTGCGCACCAGTGCGCAGGGGATCGTCGATGCCATCGCCGGTTACCTGTCGATGGAAGTGTGCTCGATCTACGTTTACTCGCCCGAACGCGCGCAACTCACCCTGTGGGCGACCACCGGTCTCGATCCGAGCGCCGTCGGCAAGGTGACAATGGGGGTCAACGAGGGGTTGACCGGCATCGTTGTCGAGCGCCTCGAGCCGGTGATGGCCATCGATGCGCTGGCGCACCCGCGTTACAAGTATTTTCCCGAGACTGGCGAGGAGCGCTATCACTCGTTTCTCGGCGTTCCCGTCGTCGACCGGGGTAAGCCGGTCGGCGTGCTGATCATCCAGACGTCGCGGCGGCGCCGGTTCACCCGGGCGGAAGTGCGGCTGCTGCGCGCCATCGCCGTTCCGGTCGCCGGTATCCTCGCGCAGGTCCAACTGCACGCCAGCCTGGCGACCAAGGAAGAGGAACGCCTCGCCTATCAGAAGCGCATGGCGGACGCCATCGACCGCCTGCGCAAGTACGAAGGTCAGTCAGGCGGCCGCGCGCCGGGGGTGCCCGGCGGGCCGAACCGGCTGATCGGTATGGGAGCGTCGCCGGGCTTCGGCATCGGTCGCGCTCACCTGATGACCGCCGCGGTGAGCTTTGCCGGCCTGCCGCGCGAGCGCCGCAACCCGCTCAAACGTGAACTGGCCCGCCTGCGCGCCGCGGTGACCCGCGCGGTCGACGAACTCGGTAGAACCCGGGATCGCATCGTCGCCACGGTCCCGGAAATCGACGCCGCGGTTTTCGACGCCCAGCGCTTGATGTTGCAGGACCAGAGCTTCCTCAGCCGGATCGAACGGCTGATCCGCGAGAACCTCAGCGCCGAAGCCGCCCTCGAACGCGCGGTCGACGAGTTCGTACGCCGCTTCACGGAAATGGACAACGTCTATTTCCGCGACCGGGCCGCCGACATCAAGGACATCGGCCAGCGCCTGCTGCGCCACCTCCTTGGCGTTACCGAGCAGCGCCGGCAGTTCTCCTCCGCCATCGTGCTCGTGGGCAGCGACGTGTCGCTGTCGGACCTCGCTCTGGTCGAGCAGGAGGACCTCAAGGGGGTCGTGCTGGCCAGCGGCGGGGTGACTTCGCACGCCTCGATCCTCGCCAAGTCGCTGGAAATTCCGACCGTGGTCGGCGCCGAGCATGCCGAGGACGTCGTCCGCGAAGGCGATCGCCTCGTCGTCGACGGCAACGCCGGCGTCGTCTTCGTCAATCCGACCCCGGAGATCCTGCGCGAATACGAACGGCTCGAACGCGAGTACCGCGCCTTCAACCGCGACCTCGAGACCCTGCGCGACCTGCCGGCCGAGACCCTCGACGGTCACCCGGTTACCCTGTCGGCCAACATCGGTCTGCTGGGCGACCTCACGCTGGCGCGCGCGCACGGCGCCGAGGGCATCGGCCTTTACCGCACCGAGGTGCCGTTCCTGTCGCATCGCGACTTCCTGACCGAAGACGAACAGGTGGCGCTCTACGAGCGGGCGGTAACCGGTATGGCCGGCAAGCCGGTCACCATCCGCACCCTCGATCTCGGTGCCGACAAGTACCCGCGTTACCTGAATATGCCGCGCGAGGAGAATCCCTTCCTCGGCTGGCGCTCGATCCGCATCTCGCTGGAGCTGCCGGAGGTGCTCAAGGATCAGCTCCGGGCCATTTTGCGAGTCAGCACCCTCGGACCCGTGCGCATCATGTTTCCCATGATCTCCAGCCTCGAGGAAATCCGCCGGGTCAAGGAACTCCTCGCCGAGGCCGGGGAGGAACTGCGGGCTGCCGGACATTCCTACGACCCCAACATCCCGATCGGCATGATGGTCGAGGTCCCTTCGGCCGTCTATCTCGCCCCGTACTTCGTTCGCGAGGTCGACTTCCTTAGCATCGGCACGAACGACTTGATTCAGTACGTGCTGGCGGTGGACCGCAACAACCGCAAGGTCGGACCGTTGTACGAGCCGCTGCACCCCGCCGTGATCCGCTGCGTCGCCAACATCATCGAGGCCGCGAAAAACGCGGGGAAGTCGGTGTCGCTGTGCGGCGAGATGGCGTCGGACCCGGCGTGTACGCTGTTGCTCGTCGGCCTCGGCATCGAAGACCTCAGCATGGGCCCGTTCTTTATCCCGCCGATCAAACGGCTGATCCGTGCCGTGACCTTCGCCGGCGCGCAACTGCTGGCAGATCAGGTGCTGACCCTGACGACGGTGAAGGAAGTCAAGGAGCGCATCTTTGCCATGATGCGCGACCTGGGCGTGATCGACATCATGGAGCTGTACCATTAGCCCAGTGCCGCGAAGCTTCGCTCCGCTCTGCGAAGCCGTTCGGGGTTCGTCGGCCGCGGCGACGCGCGCGAATCGGAATCCGGGGTTGACAAATGACAGCCGCCCGACGTTGGATGGTGTCAGGCCTTGCGGCCGCGATCGCGAGGACTTTCATGTCGAGAGAGGATATTGAATGAGGGGTCTCCGGAGTTGGGCTTTGTGGGTAGCCCTGTGCGCCACTTCCGGGCTCGCTGCCTGTGAGCCCGTCGACAATCCCAACCAGCCGACCGATGCGGTGCGACAGCACATCGAAAAACGCGTGCCGGAGTATTTCCGCAAGAAGGCGAACCTGCCCGACAGCATGGGCGTACGGATCGTCGACGTCCGCCCGTCGGCCGAAGTCCCCGGCATATTGTCGGCATCGATGGAGCTATCGCAAAACGGCCAGACGCAGAAGTATCCGATCGTGTTGTCGCGCGACGGCCGCTACGTGTTGCAGGGGAAGTGGGGCGACGTCGGCGTCGATCCGTACGAGGACAACCGCAACAAGATCGCCCTCGCCGGCGCGCCCGTGCGAGGGAATCCCGAGGCCCCCGTGACCATCGTCGAATACGTCGACCTGCAATGCCCTTACTGCGCCCGCGCACACCGTACGCTCGAAGACGAAGTGCTCAAGAACTACGGCGACCGGGTGCGCCTGGTGGTTAAACACATGCCGATCGCCAGCATCCATCCGTGGGCGGAAAACGCCGCGCTGGCGGCGGTCTGCGCTCGGCAGCAAAACCCCGATGGTTTCTGGAAACTCTACGACTTCTTCTTCAAGAACCAGAGTGGCATTACGGCCGACAACCTGCGTCAGAAGGCCGTCGGAGCGGCGAAGGATGCCGGACTCGACACGACCCGATTCGAGGCCTGCTTCGACGAGCGAGGCGGGATGGCGGCAATCGGTGCGGACCTCGCGGAGGCGCAGGCGCTCGGTATTCAGTCGACGCCGACTTTCTTCGTCAACGGCCGCCGCCTCGAAGGTGCTTTACCATTCGATACGTTCAAGACAGCCATCGACGCCGCCCTGGCCGCCGTAGCCCCAACACCCTCCCCAAAGGCGGGATGAGGAAGAAGTCCAAACTCGGAAGAGGCAAGTCCCAGGGTCGAAGTCATTCGGAACCGAGCCGCCAGCAGTCAGCCCTCACACCAAGCCCCCAGGTCCCCCAAGCCGCATTCCCGGTGCGTATTTTTCTTGACGAATACTTTCACACGATGGTAGCGACTTAACGATAGTGCGCTTTCTCCCGAGGATCGAGGATTACATGGTTCGACGGCTTGGATGGATTCGCCCGGGGTTGCTGTGCGGGCTCGCATGGATGATCGCACTTGCGGCGGGCTGCGGCGGCGATGCGACCACGAAAGTATCCGAAGAGACCCCGCCACCGCCGGCACCGGCGGTCAGAGGCGCGGTGCTGATGCCGAACGGATCGGTGGCCGCCCTGCCGTCGTCCTTTATGGAACGAATGGGGGAACTGGCGGTAGCGCGCGCGGTGGCGCTCAGCGCCGGCGTGCAGCCGGTGGGGCGAAACGTGGAAGTGCGCCTGCGTCAGTTCGGCATCAACACGATACTCGCGTCAACCAAGACCAACGACCAGGGCCTCTATGGGATAACTCTGCCGAGCGGCGTCAACGAAGCCGCCTGCCCGCCCCTGATGGTCGAAGTCGGCAGCGGGGAATCGTACACGCGGGCCCTCGTGTTCAGCACCACCGAGGTGGTCGATATCGACTTTGCCAGCGAAGCGGCGGTGCGCTTGATCGTCGACGAACTGCGGCGTACCGACGGCAACATCTGTTCCTATGCGCCGGGCGACGTGCGCGAGATCGTCGACATGATCCGCCAGAAGCCCGGGTTCGTCCCCGGCGGGACGGCCAGCGAGGTTAACGACAACGCCGAAGACATCTCGGGCCAGGATAAGGAGATTCGCGCCGCCGTCGCGGCCCCGATCGCCCCGTTCACCCCGACCGCGACACCCGGCCAACCCTCCCCTACACGCACGGCGACTACCGCCGCGTTTACGCCCACGTCGACGATCCCGCCGACGGCCACGGTTCCCCCGACGGCCACGGCCCAACCGACGGTGACGTTTACCCGTATTCCGACCAACACGGCGCGCCC
Organism: Candidatus Binatia bacterium; assembly: GCA_023150935.1. Taxonomy (NCBI): domain Bacteria; phylum Candidatus Binatota; class Binatia (SeqCode); species Binatia bacterium. The sequence goes on from JAKLJW010000047.1 coordinate 21,388, forward strand.
GACGAACACCGCCCAGCCGACGACGGCAGCGCCGACCAATACGCCGGTGCCGACCAACACGACGGTGCCCACGAATACGCCGGCGCCGACGAACACCCCGGTGCCGACGAACACGCCGGTGCCGACCGACACGCCAGTGCCGACGGCGACGCCCACCAATCCGCCGACGGCCACGGCCACCGTGCCGGCGGTGTCGCCGCAGATCGAGCTGGGCAGCGCCAGCGGCGCGGCGGGGAGCATGGTGACGGTGCCGATCGGTCTGACGAAGAACGGGCCTGCGGTGGTGACGATTGCGCCGCTGGTGTTCGACTTCGATGCGACGAAGCTGACGTTCGGGTCGTGCGCGTCGAAGGTGAGCGGGAAGAACGCGGATGCTGGCAGCCCGTCGCCGGGGCGCGTGAGTCTGGTGCTGGCGGGCGGGCTGGGCGTGATGCCCGACGGCGCGGTGGCCGAGTGTACGTTCACGATCGCGGCGAGTGCCACGGGCACTGCCGCGCTGACGTTCGTCCAGGCGGGCCTGTCGGATGCCGAGCTGAACGAGCTGACAGCGACGGGGACGAACGGGACGGTGACGATCGCCGGTGGCGGTGCGCAACCGGAGATCGCGCTGGGCAGCGCCAGCGGGGCGGCGGGCAGCATGGTGACGGTGCCGATCGGTCTGACGAAGAACGGGCCTGCGGTGGTGACGATTGCGCCGCTGGTGTTCGACTT
>JAKLJW010000047.1:22108-34344 GCA_023150935.1 Candidatus Binatia bacterium
GGTGGGCTGGGCGTGATGCCCGACGGCGCGGTGGCCGAGTGTACGTTCACGATCGCGGCGAGTGCCACGGGCACTGCTGCGCTGACGTTCGTCCAGGCGGGCCTGTCGGATGCAGAGTTAAACGAGTTAACGGCTACGGGCACTGGCGGTGCCGTAAGCGTGCAGTAACGAGGGGACGTTAATGAAGCGAACGATTGTGGTCTGTGCTCTGGCGTGTGTCGCGGCCGGTTGCAGCTCTTCCGGCGGCGGCAGCAGCGTGTCGGCGGGTAGCGGCGGTTTTGCGTTGCAGACAGGAGCGGCACGGGCCGGCGGCGAGACGAGCGTGGCGTTGCGGACCCAGCCGGAGGCGGCGGGCGTCGTGACGCTGGTCGGCAACCTGCGCTACGACCGCGACCGCTTGCAGGTCGCGGATTGCGTTCTGTCGGACGCGGCGCGGACTGCCGGCGGTGGCGCGAAGACCCTCAACTGGGGAGAGCCCTCGGCGGGGTTGGTGGCGGCTGTGGTGAGCGGCGGGCTGGAAGCGTTGCCGGCCGATGCCGAGGTGTTCGCGTGCCGATTCGGCGTCAAGGACGGGGCGGCCGGGAGTGCCGCCGCCGTGCGGGCCGAGGGCGAAGTGTCCGACGCGCAACTCGTCGAGCGGTCGTTCGCGGTCGAGGCTCGCGTCGCCATCGACTGACGGTCAGGCGTATGCATCCGAATCCGGTGAGGGAGAAGTCCATGTCGACACGAGTTCGAACCATTATTGGAGCACTGCTGGTGGCCGCCACATTCGGCATCGTTGCGGGGAGTCGCCCGGCAAGCGCCCAGCCTCAGTGTCCCGGCGACTGCAACGGCAACGGGGCGGTAGGCGCCGCGGAGGTGACGAAGGTCATCACCATGATGATCAAGTGCCCTTGCTCCGGCGGCTTTATCGGCGGTGCGGCAAGTGGATGCCCCGAGGTGCCCGGCACGGACAAGACGTGCGCCGCGGCAGACTACAACGGCAACTCCTGCGTCAGCGCGGCCGAGCTGACGAGGATGATTCAGAACCTCATACTCTACGCCCCCGGCGGATGCCCGCCGAGCGGGCCGACGGCGACGCCGACGACCGGAGTGGTGGTCAATACGCCGACTTCCACGCCGACAATCGTCGTCGTGCCCAACACGCCGACTTCGACGCCTTCGCAGGTGCCGCCGACGGCAACGGCGACGGAGGTGCCGCCGACGGCGACGGCGACGCCACTGCCGCCGACGGTGACGCCGACGGCGACGATTACGCCGACGATGGGAACCCGAGTCGTCCCAGTGCGGATCGCTCCTGGCGGCGGGGGACCGTTGTCCTGTCAGGGCACGTGTAGCAGCGGGCCGACGCCGGGTAAGGTCTGCGGCAACACGGCCGATTGCGGTACCGGTGGTACCTGCGGCGGCACTAAGAAGTGCAGCGGCGGGCCTTACAAGGGTCTGACCTGTACTGGCCCAGGCCAGTGCAACGGCTGTATGCCCAGCGCCCGTTGTACGGGCGCCGGTCAACCGATCGCCTGTTGTACGGCAGCAGGCAAGGGGAACTGCCCGCTTCTGGGAAGCTGTGCCGTCGTCCAGAACAAGAACGCTATCGTCGTGCCGCGCATCTCTCTCAGCGGCATCTGCACGCCGCGCAACGGCGACAATGGTGACGTCGGCTGTACGAACGACAGCGATTGCCGCTCGTGTGTGGGCGGTGATCGCGACGGAGACGCCTGCCTGCCCGGTCAGGGAGCCCCCGGCAGCGGTCAGGCCGATCCTTGCCCCGGGGGAACTTGCACCGGTAACGCATCGACCTGTCTGCTGCCGGGGCTGACGATGGAAATTAGCGACCCGGACCCGACTACCGGGGAGGCCGCGGTCAGGATTCCGAGAGAGAGCTTGGTGCTGATGCCCGCCGCGGCCGGCTCGATCGGCACGGTCTGTGTCACCGGCGGCAGCGACGGAGTCGGCGTGATCGACTGCAACGGCGGCAAAGCGGGCGTCGACGTCACGTTGCGCCGTGACCACAACATCAAGCCGGGTAGCCCGGGTAATTCCGGCTCGGCGAGTGGCTTGCCCGACGATCCGGAGTGCGACGACAACTACACGCTGCCGGACGGCTCGCCGAGCCTGCCCTGTGTTGAAGGCGCCGCGCGCTGCAACGGCGGCACGAACAAGGACCAACTGTGTTCGGTGGAGAGCGACTGCCCACCGGTCGATCCCGATGTCAAACGTTGCGCGCAGTGCAACACGGCGACCAACATTCAACATCCGGGCGTTTGCAACAGCCCGACGAAGGTCGAGCTGAGCGGCAGCTTTGCGCCGGGAGACGCAAGAGTGTCCATGCCCCTGGCCCTGGTGGTTCTCAAGGGAGCGCTTGCGCCGGGAGAAGACAAACTTGCCTGCACCGCGGACGATCAGGCTAACCCGGCTTCTCCGGTCGGCGTGCTGCTGTCGAGCGGTACGAGCAAGATGTATGTGTACGACGTCAACAACACGGCGAATAACAAGATCGCCCCACAGGAGACTTGTACAAACATCCAGTGCGTCGCGGAGATCGACGGCAGCGAGGTCGCCTCGTGCAGCGCGATGCTCGATCAGGGCGACGTCGGCGGCCTGCAGGTGGCCGGCGGATTTGCGGCGTTCGATATCGATACAACACTAGATCTCGTTACCGTGTTCCAGTTCAAGCTGGAGAAGCCGCAGTGACGGAAATCGCGTGCCACATGACCGGTGCAAAAAAAATCTCGAATGGGTGATTTCTTGGTTGACAGAGGCATTAGGACCGGGTGATAAGGGAGTCAGTCGGGACGCTTGATCGGGACGGAGCGAGTGTGAGATGCTCCACCGCAGCGTGACGGAGGGTAAGTACATGAAGCTGCGAGGCCGCAGTCCCCCGGCAGCGACATGGGAAAGGGGGGTGTAAGTCAGGGGAGTGAGTGAGTTCGATTTGCGGAGCCGGAAGTTCAGAAGGGAAGAAGTTTTCGTACAACAGCCAGATGGCAACAAGAAAGGGAGAGGAAAAATGATGGACGTTCGAAAGATGTTCGCTGGTGCAGTTGCAACGGGAGCGGTCGCGTTGGCGCCGGCGCTTGCCCACGCCTACACGGGCCCACTGATCACCTGTAACCCGACCGTCGGTTCGCCGGCGACGGTGGAGTTCAGCCCCGGGCTGGCCTGCGCCGAGGCGTACAACAAGATCAAGATTCCCGCGACAGTGGTCGACAACTGCTCCACTCCGGTAGCGGCCGCAACGTGGACCTCATGGGGCAAGGCCGCCGGTAAGGTGGACGGAACTGCTCTGGTTGCCGGGCTGGGCGGAACCGGCAAGGTGAGCGTGGCGCTCAAGGGCTCGACGTACGGTAGCTGCAACTTCGGCGGCAGCGCGACCTCCTTCACGGCGAGCACGGCGGCCAAGGTTACCGTGACGGACAGCGCCGGCAACAAGCTTACCAAGGGTGCTGCGTATACCCGTATCGCCGGCGATGCGGCTACGTTCTCGGCCCAGGCGCTCGGCGTGATGACCAAGGGCGTGGCTCTCGGCGCGAAGATCAACATCCAGCTCCTCATCGACTCGCTGGATCCGGCGAACGCGAACCTGCTGTCCTGCAACCTGGACTACGCGAACTGCGGGTTGTACGTCACCGCTCCGGAGGAGCTGCTGACCCTGAAGACGGACGCCTCCAGCTACCTCGAAATCTACGTTGGTGGCGAGGATGACTGCACGGCCGCTGGCGTTCCGTTCAAGTGCTGCGGTGGACTGCACCCCCACGCAGGAAACACTACCTGCCAGGGCGCGTGATCTTCTGAGTACCTGACAGTGGAAGTGAACGCCGGGGCGACCCACGTACATGTGGGTCGCCCCGGCGTTCGTTTTGGGGAATCCGCATCCGGCGAAGGTATCATGATAGAAGACAACTGCGTGGCGAGGTTCGGAGCGGCGGCCTTGATGGTAACGGCGCTCGTTGGGCTTCTGGCTTGCGAGCGCAAACAGGAGACGACGGCGGGGCCTTCGGCGGCTGTGGAGAGTGGCCCGGTCGCCAGTGCGAAGGAACCGGAGAGCGGTGGGGCTGCTGTCACCGGAGGTGCCGGCAGCGCTGCGACCGCGCCGAAAGTCGAAGCGACGCCCGCCGATTGGGAGGCCGCGGCCATGGCGGTCGCGGATCGGCTTGCGGATAAGGTTCGCAAGGCGGGGATGCGGTGCGACGATTACGGTCCCGCACCGTATTTGATGTACGACGATGAATACCGGGAACGACTGCCGGTGCCGGCGGCGGTTACCTCCTGCGACACCGACGGCAACGAGGACTTGACGTTCGAGGTGTTTGCCGACGCGGCCGCGGCGCGCACGTTCGTCGAGGTGAAGCGCGAATTCCTCTGCAAACGCACGAGCGAGATCGGCCTGCACGAATTTCCCGGCTTCGCCTACGTACTGGGAGACGTCTGGGTCGCGACCCCCGACGAGAAGGACACGGCGGAGAAACTGGCGCCCATCCTCGGGGGCGAGGCGAAAGTCGCGGACTGCGTGGTGCGCTAGGTCGGCCGGATGGGGGGACAGAACGCGGTAGTCGGGAAACGGGGGCCGGAGGCCGGAACGTGAAAACGACGGGTTGGAAAGCGGTCATTTTCGGCGTCGCGGCGGGGGTGGTTCTCGTGGCCGGGTGCGGTGGCTGCCAGCCGTCCGCTACGGTTTCGCAGCCGACGCCCGCGCCTCGCACGGCGACGGCCGGGGCCGCGGGGGCCGCGGCTGCGACGCGCACCGTCGGACCGAAGTATGCCTCCGAGGAGGACATCGTCGTCATCTTCGGCGACGGCGAGCCGGACGTCGGGCCGGCGCCTCTGACCGTGGAGTTCTCGATCAGCGACCCGTTCATGCGCTTGAAGGATCCTACTTTCGAGTGGGACTTCGGCGATGGGAGTCCGCGGTCGAACCAGCGGCGCCCGAAACACACTTACGTGAAGCCGGGCAAGTACGTGGCGAAGGTCGTCGTCCAGGACGTTGCCGACAGCGACTCGGACACCGTGGAAATTCAGGTTACCGAGCCGGCGGCCGGCGGGCAGTAGAGGAGTCGCGTTTAATGATCGACCCTAAGTTGGTGCGGCTTGCCGTCCCAGCCCTTGCGCTGGGCCTTCTCGTCGTTGCTGGCGGTTGTACGAAGAGCGAGGAGACTGGCGGCACCGTGGCCCCCGCCGCCAAGGCTCCGGGGGCCGTGGCCCCCGAAGCAAGCGTGCCGAGGGCCAAGGGCGCCGGCACGCTTGCGGAGGGGGCCCCGGACGAGGAGCTGGCGGTGTGGGCGGACGCCGACCCGGACCTCGGGGAGGCGCCGCTGGCGGTGCAACTGAGCGCGGACCCGCTCGAAGAGATCGAGCAGGCGTCGTACACGTGGGACTTCGGCGACGGCAGCGCGCCATCCGGGGAACAGAATCCGAAGCACGTCTACGCCAAAGCGGGGCAGTATACGGCGCGGCTCACGGTGAAAGACGCGGCCGGGCGTATCGGTACCGACGAAGCGCAAATCGACGTGGAGTAGGCGGCTCGCTGCTGAATCTAGTTGACAAATCATCCCTGTACCTGCGAGAGAGCATGTAAGTGAAGGTCGGCAGGGCCGCGTAGCTGGCGGCGTCCTGGGGCGACCCGTGTGCGGGTATTTGGGCGCGCGCGTGGGTCAGGGACGCGTTAGCCGGCGGGCCCTCCTGGGGAGGCTCCGCATGTCGCGATTCGTACGTTTCGTTCCCGCCGTTGCGTTCGTGGTGTTGGCGTCGACGGCTTCCGGGGTGTTAACCCCAGAGCAGCAGAAGTGCCAGAAGCAGGTCGGCAACGCCGCCGGAACGTTCCTGAAGAAAGTTATGGCGACGCTGCAGAAGTGCTCGAACGACGTGGCCAAGGGCAAGCTGCCGCTGATCACCGACTGCCTCACCGAAGCGGGGGCGGCGGCGAAGATCGCCAAGTACGAGGTCAGTCTGAAGGACAAGGTCGAAAAATCGTGTCCGGACCCGGTCGTGTCTGCCCTCACGTTCGGCGGCCTGTGCAACGGCGCCACGACGGCGACGGCGCTCGGAACCTGCCTTGCCGATAGCCACCGCGACCAGGCGGTAGAACTTGTCGACACCGCCTACGGCAGCGCCGTGGTGCTCAACTCGGAGCAGCTCGGCTGTCAGAAGATCGCGGCGAAGTCGGCGCTGAGCTTTGCGGCGAAGCAGCACAAGTTCCTGCGCAAGTGCAAGGACGACATCGGCAGTGGTGCGTTGCCGGCGAATACCGACTGTGCGGCGGCGAATCGGCCGGCGCTGGCAGTGGTTTACGCCAAGCTGCGGGCGAAGATCGTCAAGAAGTGCCCCGATTTGCCGAATTCGCTGCCGGCGACGTTGAGTTTCGGTGTGCCGTGCGCAGGGGCCAGCACCGGGGTCACCCTCGCGAGATGCATGCTGCGCAGCCACAGCGACGGCGACGAAGAGATGATCCTCGTCGAGTACGGCGACTCCGCCTCGGGCGGCACGGCGCTGGCCCAGGCGATTGGCGATATGGCCGACTGCGTCGGCGGGCCGCTCAGCCGGTGCCGCGTCGGCGATTACCTGCTGAAGAACGATAAGATCCGCGTGGTCATTCAGGCCCCGCAGCGCAACCTGTTCAGCATCGGCCAGTTCGGCGGTCAGATCATCGACGCGGACCTCGTGCGGGTGCCGCTCGATCCGGATCGCGACAGCTTCGAGGAGTGGTCGACCTCCGTCAACATCGAGGGCACCGCGCATTACACGACGATCGCCGTCCTCAACGACGGCAGCAACGGCGAGCCCGCGGTCGTCCGGGTCACCGGCGTCGACGACCTGCTCGACTTCCTCAACCCGAGCGCGACGGTGGCCGGGCTTGGCTACGTCTTTCCGTCGTCGGCAAACGACGTCGACCTGCCGGTGGAGATCCAGACCGACTACATCCTCAAGCCGGGACGGAACTACGTCCGTGTCGAGACGACGGTCCAGAACATTGGCGGCTCGCAGATAAAGATATTCTTCGGCGAGTTTATCGGCGGCTCCGGCCAGGTGTCGCTGTTCCAGCCGGCGTACGGGTTCGGCGAACCGATGCTGACCACGCGGTGCTGGCCGTCCGCCGCCAATCCGTGTAACGTCGTTGCTTACGCGGGTTTCGCCGGCGCCGCCGGGGTTTCGTACGCTTACGTCAACGACGACCCGGGGACTTCGACCTTTACCGACGCGGGCGTTACCGTGCCGCTAATCGGTAGCGAGATGCTGGCTACGCTGGTCGGACTTGCTGGTGCGCCCCACGCGATCGAGGCTGCGGGCGGCCCTTACGATCGCAAGACGTTCACGCGCCACTTCCTTGTTGCCGACGGTACCGTGTCGGCACTTCTGGATATCCGCAACGAACTCGACTTCATGCAGACCGGGACGTTGCAGGGCAACGTTACCGCCGGTGGGAGCCCGGTCGCCGGCGCCCAGATCGCGGTGCTCGGCAATCCCGCGGAAGGCCCTTCTCCCATGTTCGGTGGCAGTACCGTGAAGAACGTGGTGACCCACACGCAGACCGATGCGGCCGGCAATTACGAGCTCACTCTACCGCCGGGCACCTACACGGCGATGGCTAACCTCGAGGGGTACCCATTCGAGGGCGGCGGATCGACACCGACCCAGCACAGCGTGACGATCGTGGCCAACCTTGCCACGACGCAGAACATGGCCCTGCCGGCTACCGGGGCGTTGCAGGTTAACATCGTCGACGAAGCGAGCGCTGCCATTGCCGGCAAGGTGTCGGTGGTGGGGCTGGATCCGAGCCCGGACCCGAAGAACTCCCAATCGCTGATGGGAGGGCTGCTGGTGACCACCACCGGCGTGTTCAACGATCTGGTCAAGGACGGCGTGCCGTACGGCGTCGCGCAGGCGCACTTCGCCGGCCCCGCCGGCACCATCGGTCCGGTGCCCATCGAACCGGGTAGCTACCGCGTCGTCGTCTCGCACGGTCCCGAGTACTCGGCGTATCCGGAGGACATTACCGTCACCGCAAGCAGCACCGTGACCGTGAACGCCGAGGTGGCGCGAGTGACCGACTCGACCGGCTACGTGAGCGGCGATTTCCACGTGCACTCGATCGACAGTCCCGACTCCAACATCACGCGCGCGGACCGGGTGGTCTCGATGCTGGCGGAAGGTATGGACTTCTTTACCCCGAGCGACCACGATTTCCGTGCCGATTTCCCGCCGACGATCGCGGCGCTCGGGGCGACGAGCCTGATCAAGACGGCGACCAGCGCCGAGATCACGACCTTCGACTATGGGCACTTCAACGCCTGGCCGGTGCCGATCGACCCGTCGAAGGTCAACGGCGGCGGCGTCGACCACGGTCGAGCCGAGCCGGTAGGGACGGACTTCCCGTCGCTCGGCAGTTACAGCCTGTCGCCGGCGGAGATCATCGCCGCGGCTCGGGCCGACGGGGCGACTACCGTTCAGATCAACCACGTTCACTCGTTCTTCGGCCTGAGCGGCGGTTCCGGTCATGCGATCGACACCGGTTTGACCCCGCCGCAGTCGGCGGTGTCGGGTACGGCGCACCGTCTCGACCCGTCGATCACCAACTACTTCCCTTCGGAGCCGGATCGACCGGATGCGCTGGAAATCTGGATCGGCGACGACCGGGGCCAGGTCTACGGCAACTTCCTCGGCCGCAACATCGGCGACTGGTTCAACATGCTCAACCAGGGAATCCTCAAGACCGGCCTGGCCAACTCCGATACGCACCGGCGCGTCATCACGCAGGCCGGTGTGCCGCGCAACATGGTGGCGTCGTCGACCGACGCGCCGGGAAGCATCGTGCCCGCGGACGTGTCGACCAACATCAACGCCGGGCGCACGTTCGGAACGAACGGACCGATTGTGCGCGTGCGGACGCACGCCGACTCGACGGGCGAAGACGGCGGCCTCGGCATCGGAGAGAGCAAGACCATCAGCACGACCGACGGCGAAGTCGAGATCGAAGTCGAGATCGAGAGTCCGATTTGGGCGGAGTTCGATACCGTCGAGTACTACGTCAACTCGACGACAACCAAGAGCACGTCGATCAAGGAATCCGGAGTCGGTCCGGTCGTCGTGCCGAGTTATTCCGTCACGCCGGACTACGTGCGGACGGCGCCTGCGGACTTCACCGTCAGCACTGTTGTCGACTTCCCGGGGATCCCGGGGGCGTCGCACCTCGAGGCGACGGCGACCCTCACCCTCAGCGGGCTGACGGACGACATCTGGGTGGTCGTGCTGGTCCGCGGCACCGACGGCGTTTCGAAGCCGTTGTTCCCGGTCGTACCCAACGACATCAAGGCGAAGGCGTGCAGCAACAATCCGTGCAAGTCGTGCACGACGGATGCGAACTGCACGAGCCCGGGCACGTGCACCGTCAGCAACGAGACGGTGGGCGCGCTGACCGACGGCAACCTGGGCCAGTGTGGGATGACGGCGATGGCGTTTACGAATCCGCTGTTCGTCGACGTTAACGGCGGGGGTTGGACGGCGCCGGGGGTGCAGGTCAACCCGTGAGGTTACGTTTCGGTCGGGTGCTCGTGGGCATCGCGCTCACGAGCGCCACGGCGGCGCTGGCCGCCGGCGTGAACCCGGGCATCGGGCAACTGCTGGGGCGGGCGCGTTTGGTCGTGGCCGGCGAGGTGGCCGACGTCGCCGAATACGACAGTGGCCGCTTCACGGTGGCGCGTGTGCGTGTGCAACGTGTCTTCAAGGGCGACACCGCGCCCGGGTCCGATGTCCTGGTGGTCGAACGGCACGACATGCCGTCGAGTGCGGAGTTGTTGCGCGCCGGGGAACGCGCGGTGGCGTTTCTCGCCCCGGCGGCGCGAACGTCGTCTTTGAAAGCCGCGCTCCCGGCAGGGTCGTACTATGAGATAGTCGCGGGTCGTGCCGGCGTTCTGACCAGCTCGCGGACCGAAGACATCGACGAGGCGGTGGCGATCGTTGGCCGGATCGATGCTGCGAACCGGACGCCGCTTCCGGACACGCAACGGCAGGCGGCAGTGCGCGCCCTCGTCTTCGACGAGATAGCGGCGCGCCACCCTTTGTTGGTCGCCGACGGCGTGCGCGGACTGTCGGGCATTGCCGACCTGTCGAAAACCGTCACCCCGCAGGAGCAGGTGCGTTTAGAGGCCGCCCTGCGCCGCACCGATCTGCCGGCTTGGATTCGGATCGCTCTGGTCAATGCGATCGCCGACGGCGGGCTGACACGGCTGCTGCCGGCGTTGCAGGCGCTATCGGATCCGAACCCGGAGGTGCAGCGTGCCGTCTGGAAGGCACGCACGCGGCTCGGGGCGGCGCCGTCAGAGGACGATCTGAAGCCGGCACTGACGAGCGACGACCCGGCGATCCGGGCGGAGGCGGTGCGGGCTTTGACCGCGAGGATGGGTGCGGCCGGAGTCGCTCAGACGGAGCGAATCGCCCTGACCGACCCCGATCGGACGGTGCGGATCGCCGCCCTCGACGCGCTTGGCGCGTTGCGGCTGCCCGTGGCGCTGCCGTCGCTCGAACGGGCTTTCGCCGACCCGGAGCCGTCGCTGCGGCAGGCGGCGGGTCGCGCCATCCACACGATCGGTGGACGCCCTGCCGCGGAGAGCTTCGCCCGATTGGCCTTCCAGGGTCCTCCCGACGCGCAGAAGTACGCCGTGCTGCTGCTCCTCATGTCGGGTGTCACGCAAGAGGATCCGCTGGTGGTCCGTATCCGCGAAACCCATCCCGACGAGAGCGTTCGTCACCTGCTGACGGAAGGCCCGGAGATCCACAAGCACTGATGTCGATGCGGGCGCGAGTATTACTACTTGCCGCGGCGGCAGCCGTGTCGCTTGCCGGTGCGGCGGCGCAGGCGCACCCCCCGCCGCGGACGGCGGAACGGGAACTGGTGCGCGTGCAGGGGTATCGTACCGCTGGACCGGTGGCCGGGGCCGGGCGGCAACTCGTGTTGAAGGCGCTGGGCAGCGAACATCAGTTCGCCGCGACCGACTGGCAGGTGTTCGGATTCGCAGAGGAGGACAAGCGCGCGACCCCCACGCCGGTCAGGGCGCAGGAACGCTACGCATTGCAGGGCAGCCGCGACGTGCTGCGGCGGCTGGCCACCGCACGCCCCGACCAGTTGGTGACCATCCTTGCCGAGCGCCGCCCGGGATCGACAGAGATGTTCGTAGTCGCGCTGGATTTGTGTCCGCGTTAGTTCGGCGTGACGGGGGTCTTGGGGGTCTGGGGGCGTGAGGGGAAATCGGGTTCGGTATCGGTAGCGAGGCGAGATTGGACTTCGGGCAGGAGAGCCGAGGTGTGCCGCGCGCGGGCGTGTTCTTGTGGTTTGACCTTACTGCGCCGTTGGCATAGTGAGGTCGGGTGCGCGATCTCTTGCACGTTACGGTCGTGGAAACTGAGCCGTTTATCGAGGACGCCGCTCGATGTTTGCAGGACGACGAACGCGAGGAGTTGATCGACTATCTTGCCCGGAACCCGACGGTCGGGGATCTGATTCGGGGAACGGGGGGACTTCGGAAGGTTCGGTGGGCAGCAAGCGGCAGAGGAAAACGAGGTGGGGTCCGGGTCATCTACTACTTCCACAGTGCCCGCATTCCGCTTTTTCTTTTGACGGCGTACGCGAAGAGCCAAAAGGTCGACATTACCGCGGCGGAGCGCGTGACGATGCGACGAATCGCTGCGGAGATTGTCAAGCATTACACAGGCAGGAACCGGCGCCGACCATGAGGGAGGCAGCATGACCAAGACTGCGGATCGCATCTTACTCGGACTTCAGGACGCACTAGCGTTCGCGCAGGGGAAGGCGGGCCGACGCCGTGAACACCGTGTTCTCGTGGCGCCGAGGGTTGACGTGAAGGGCATCCGTGCACGCTTGCAGATGACCCAGGCGGAGTTCGCCAACACCTTCGGTTTTACGCTCCATGCCGTTCGGCACTGGGAACAGGGGACACGGACACCCGAGGGGCCCGCACGAGTTTTGCTCACGGTCATCGCGCAGGAACCGGGTGCCGTCGTTCGGGCGCTGCGGCGGACGGCGGCATGATATGAGAGCGGGTATCGTCGTGAGCGCCCGTGCCGGTGCCGTGGGCAGAGGGGTGGCCCCGGGGCCGTGAGGGCCTGAGGGCTTGTCGATTCTTTTGGTGCGATGAAAGAAGGGCCCCCCTCCCCGGTTGCGGGGAGGGGGGCCCTGGGGTTTCGGTTACGGCTTCACCAGCTTGAACTGGAAGACGGTGACGAGATCG
>JAKLJW010000048.1 GCA_023150935.1 Candidatus Binatia bacterium
CGACAATCTGGCAGGTGAATTCGCTTGCCCGCGGGGTTTATTGGCGCCCGTCGGTGGGCTTACCGCCGGATTAGGGATGGGCGCGAGCGGTTGCAGCAATCGGACGATCCGCGGGATCTCCGTGGAATGAAGCAGGCAACGCGTCGAGGGCGATGACGATTTCGACGTCGAGGGGGGCGCTCTCGATGACGGTGGCCGCGGCTGCCTCTCGTATCCAGATGTCGAACGGACGATCCAAGACAAGCCGTCCCTTCGCGAACAGCATCTGTGCCTCTCAGCACGGGCTTCGCCCGCAACCCAAAGCGAACAACCAGCCCGTTCGCCCCGAGTAGGAGCCCTTCCCCCGGGCTCCGTGTAGAAGGACCCGCTACGTGCGCCGCCCAACTCTGGTACGTAGCGCCCGCCGACTAACGCGGCATCAGGTCCCGGCGCACGTACACCGCCACCGTTTCGTGCCCCGGCACCGCAAGTAGAGCGAACCCGGCCGCCTCCGGGTCGTCCTGAAAGCGCCGCCAGTAAGGATCGTTGACCCGAAAACTGTCGCGCCCGCCCTCCAGATTGACCACCACCCCGATGTCGCGATCCCGCATGTAGGCGGCGAGCGGTTCGTTACCCTTCTGCCAGACCTTCACCTCGTTAAACCCGCTCCCCAGCATCTCGCCGACGCCATCGGTCAGGGTCAGGACCTGCACCGGACCCGCTAGCTCCAGGGCGCGGATGAAGCGAACCGTATCGGTCAGACGGCGCCTCACCGCGATCTCGCCCATGAACGGCGAGCCACGCACCTCGTACGCCGAAGGCAGGACGAACGGTGTCGGCACCGCCGCAAGGCATAACGACACCGCCACCACGCGTACCCCCCACGACAACCGCGCCCGCGCCGGAAATACCACCGTCGCCGCCAGAGCCCCCGCCGCCAACAACAACACCCCCGGGATGACAAGGTAGTAGGCCAGAGGGAAGACCACGACCGCCGAGGCCAGACACCAGGCTCCCACGGCAGCGTACTCGAAGAGCGACTCGCCGTATCGCGTCACGAACGCCCGCCGCCACCCACGCCGCGCGACGGCTGCCAGGATGACTCCCAGGGCCGCGACCGATACCAGCACGGTCTCGCCCTTGATCAGCCCCGGCGCCGTCACCGGCGCCAACACCGGGTAATGCGCAAACGCCGACACCGCCAGATAGCGCACCGTTCCGTGCAGATTGTCGAACAGGTGGCGCGCCACCGCGCCGGGATTGTGCGTAACGGCGCCGAGCATCGTCGCCGCCCCGCCAAACTCCCGCTCCCAGACCGCAAACACGTTCAGCCATCCCCCGTGCCACCGGCTCCAGTTCCAGGCGAAGTGCTCCTGAAACGCCAGCAGCAGACGACCGCCGGGCGTGGGGAGCGGCGCACCGGCGACCACGGCCGCCGTCGCGAAGGCAAGCACGGCCCCCGCCGGCCACAACAGCCGCGTCCCGCTTCCCTCGCCTCCCAGTTCGCCCCGCAACCGCCAGACGGCGAAAAGGCACAGAACCACGGCCCCGGGGTAAAGCTCCGGCCGTGCGTACGACGCCAGCAACACGCCGACCGTCGCGACGCTCGCCCTTCTCGCACCCGCCGGACAGATCTCCGCGACGGTGAATCCGGCCAGCACGACCATCAGCGCAAACGCACTGGACTTGCCGTACAACGGCACGTTCAAGTCGCTGGCCAGAAACAGAAGCGCGGCCCCGCCGGCGATCGCCGTGCGGCGCGTTACTACGGCGAGATAAACGTACAGCAGCAGCGACGTACCGAGCGACAGGCCGCATACGTTAGCCGCGTAGACGGCGAGCGGATCGCCCCACAGTGCCGCAAACGGCTTGAGCCACAGGGCATACAGCGGCCCCCACGATGCGTCGCGGCCGAGAATATCGACCAGTGGCAGGCGCGCCATGTGGATGTAATACGGATCCATCGACGTCATGGGGTCGAGGATTTCCGTCAGGCCCGACAGATAGCGGCAGTTGGCCGCCACCACGACCAGGAAACCGAGGACGGCGGCGCCGCGGTCGAACGTTCCGCGGGTCGTCCTAATTCGGCCCGCCTGGTCGCCGGCCAGCAGAGACCGCACCTTACTGGATGCTCGCGGCGCCGGCGTCGGGCGACGCTCCGCGCAGCAGCCTGACGAGGTCGTCGATGACGGCCCTCGCCCCACCCTCGTCTGCGGGCGCGGCAGAACGGAAATCGACCCCCACTTGCGAGCGGCTCCCTCGCACCCCCAGCGCAAAGCGCAGATCCACGTGCGCCCCCGCGGGGCCGCGAACCACCAGCTCACCCGTGCTCTCGTCCGCCCACCGCAACCGGTCGAGGCGCCAGCCCGGCCGGGAGAACCCGCTGTGCAGCCGCTCGGCGAGCAACGCGACCCGCTGACGCCCCCGCCTCATCAGCGCCCGGCGCAGGGCGCGGTCGACGGCGTCGTGTGCCGGCTCCGGTCCGGCACCCGGAGCCAATCCCTCCGCCAGCCGGCCGCGCACCCAGACCAGCAGGTCATCCAGCGCCTCCGCCGACACCTCGAGGTCGGCGTCCGCCTCGACATCGTAGGCCTCGCAACGCAGGACGTGATGCGGGACCGTCCCGGGCGCCACGATGCCCAGTCTGACCTCGCCGCCCCCGGCATACGCCAGCTCGATCTCGACGCGGCGCCGGCGGTCCTCGCTACGCTCGTGGAGTAAACGCCATTGTGCCGGCAGCTCACCGCCAACGAGGGCGGCACGCAATGGCCCGAGCAGCGGTTCGATGAGCAGGACGAGATTGCGGCGCGCCGGGTCGCGGACCAGCAACTCGCCGCGACTGACCGGGCGGAACTCGTCACTGCCGTGCAATTCGAGGTAGCCGCGGAACACGCCCGTGCAGCGCGAGCGAAACACGCAGCCGTCGCACCCGGGCAGGTACCTGCGCAACGACGAGTGCCAGGCGTACTTGTTCATCGCGTCTTCGAGCGCGCTGCCGTCCGAGGACTTGGTGATCGTCTCCTGCCCGCCGTGATGAATGCTCGATCCCCACTCCGGCAGGATGCAGTACGGCAGGTTGCCGATGTTGACGTCGAACTCGGGATCGGTTCGTTCGAAGCCCTCCAGCATTGCGGCATAGTACGGCGCCATGTTGGAGTAACGCGGCATGATCTCTCGCAGGTACGCCTCGTCGCGTTCGCCGGCGCTCTCCGGGCGCACGATGTCGACGTGCAGTTGCCGCACGCCGTAGCGGGCCAGCAGCTCGGGATACGCCGGCAACGATCGATAGCTGCGCTCGTTGACGCACATGTTGGCGGTAACGAGCTGGCCACGGCGCTGCAGCTCGCCGAGACCGTAGAGGATCCGGTCGAACGAATCCTCCCGGCCCGTGGTGGTGACGTGCGCGTCGGCCGTCGCTCCCTGAATGGAGATCCGCCACTCGAAGCGGCCGAGCGCCGTGACCGCATCGATGAAACCCGGATGTGGGAACATCACCCCGTTGGTGAAGATGACTATCTGCTCGAACCCGATCTCGACCGCTCTCGCAAGCGCGTCCAGAAAACGCTTGTGAATGGTCGGCTCGCCGCCGAGAAACGTCACGTGGGTGGCGCCGCGCGCCCGCGCTTCCTCCAACGCCTCGACGATCGGCTCGATCGCAATGGGCCGGGCGATCTTCAGCGCACTGAGCTGCCCGCTGGAACAGAACACGCAGCGGTTGTTGCACAGATGCCCGAGCTGAATCTCGAACCGGTGCCCCGAGCCCGAGGTCGTCACGGTCGTGGCCGCGCGCCGATCCTCCACGCTGATGTTCGACTCGGCAGGCATGCGTGCTTGCATGGTAGATCAGGGCGGTTTGGAGTGGCAAGACAATAGCTGTCGAGGATGGGTGGGTCAGGGGGTCGGGGCGTGGGGCCGTCGGGGTGCGCAGTGCCTCTCTGGCCGTGGCAATCGCCCCCAGGGACAGGTAGCGTGCAAGATCAGGAAGGGACATGCGGACCCCAGCCACTCCCACGAACCTGACCTGCAATCGGAACCGCGCGGACCGCACCGGTCGCGGCTGCGAGGCGACGCTCGAAATCGACGCCACGCGCTCCGGCGCCGACGAGCGGCTGCGGGTCGTGCCCACACCGGCACGGAATCGATGTCATGTTGGTTAACGAAGCGGCACACACGGGCAACCCCCGGGAGGGTACTGGGCCGCGGCTGCTGCAGAAACGACTCCCCGAGTTCATCCCCGTAACGCCCCGTAGCGCCGTGCTGTTCCGCTTCGGCGAACAGTGCAACAACGACTGTCCGATGTGCAGCAACACCGGCCGGGGCGACCTGTTCTTCCACTCGACCGAGGAACTGCTGCGGCGCGTCGCCTTCCTGCGCGACACCGGCTTTCGGCGGGCGGTGGTGACCGGAGGCGAGGCGACCATTCATCCGGGATTCTGGCAGGTGGTCGAGCGTCTCGCCGCGTACGCAATGGTCTGGGACACCAACACTCACGGGCGCACGTTCTCGCGTCCGGGCTTCGCCCGCCGCGCCGTCGACACCGGCCTGCAGCGCGCGATCGTCTCGCTGCACTCCCAGGACCCGGCCACCGGCGCCGCGATCGCCGGGCGCACCGAAGCCGCTCACCACGAAGTGGTCGCGGGTATCGAACAGCTTGTGGCCGCCGGTGTCGAGGTGATGCTCAACTGCGTCATTAACCGCCTCAACCTGGAGCAGCTCGACGATTATCTACAAGCCGGTTACGCACACTTCGGGCAGCAGGTCATGTACAAGTTCGTCTTTCCGACCACCAGCGGCCGGGGCGGGCAGTGGCCGGCCATCGCGACGCTGCGCTACGCCGACGCCCGGGTGCCGCTGGACCGCCTGCGGGCGGCGGCGGCGCGGCTGGGCGTGCGGCTTTTCTTCGAATCATTCCCCAACTGCGTTCTCGGCGACCCTGCGGCGGTAAACCTGGGCCGGCGCGCGTTCGGGGAGACGCATTACCTCGACGACCGCGCGGGCGATCGCGTCTACTCGATGCGTCACATCGAGGCCGCCCTCGCCGTCTACGCCGAGCACTGCCGCACCTGTCCCGCGGTGCGCCGCTGCCCCGGCGTCACGCGCGAGTACGCCCGCACCCACGGCGTTGACGAGTTGATTCCTTTCGCCGGCCTGCCGGCGGAGTGACGCCGCCCCGGCCGCCTGCGCTACGGACTACAGCCGTCTTGCGCTTCCGTGGCCGCCGGGGCGGCCGACTGCCGGCACAACTCCCCGGTGCCGTAAAGCTCCGCGTATCCCCGGCGCACGCCGTAACACCGGTAATTCTCGACGCAGCCAACGCAGGCCTCCCCCTTGACGAACTCACCCACGGAGCTGTCCGTCGTCGCCGGCAACCTGGAAAAGCCGCCGCGTTCGCTCTCGGGAACCAGACACAGCGGCAATCCGCACATCGAGTCGAAGCCGCTGACCTCGATGCCCGCCGCCCGGGCGCGCTCGAGGCCGACGAGCAGCGGCGGCAGAACGTCGGAGAAGCGTGGAATCAGATCCGGCGTCCGCGGCACCACGTCGGTGTGCGCGGCAACGAACGAGAACACGATGCCCACCCGTGGCCAGCGCGCGGCGACGAAATCCACGTAACGCGGGAAGTCCAGGTAGTTCGTCCGGCAGAAGACGAAGTTCAAACGCACCGGCAGGTCGGCCTCGGCGAGCCGATCGAGACCGCGCACCGTGGCTGCCCACGTTCCCGGCGCCCCGGTGATGGCGTCGGAGATCTCCGCGGTCGAACCGTGCAACGAGATCATCGCCCGATCGACGCCGGCGTCGACGAGTTCCCGGGTCAACGCCGCATCGGCGAGACGAATGGCGTTGCTCTGCAACTCCACGCAACGAACGCCGAGTCGCTTCGCGAGTCGCACGTACTCGCACAGATTGGGGTTCAACGTCGGCTCGCCCCCGGACAGCACCAGCACGGCCCGCTCCCGCCCGGCAGCCGCGATCGCCGCCCGCACGGTCTCCTCCGCGGCCGGCGGCAGGTGCGTCGAGACGAAGCAGAATTCGCATCCCTGGTTGCAGTGGAAGTTCACGCGCACCGTGTACTCGGGCACCGCACCGTAGACGCTGCTGCGCAAAACGTCGCGACCGACGGCCTCCCGCGCCACCTGCTCCGCGATCGACGAGAGCACCGTGAGACGACGGCGCACGCGATGGGCGACGATGGGGCGGACCGTCTTCGACAGTGGCGACGACCGGGCCGCTTCCGGGAAGCCCGGACAGCGGTCGCTGACGACGCAGGCGCCGCAGGCATCGACTCTCGCGAAGCCCGGGAGCGAGGCGTAGCCCCGGTTCAGCGCAAAGAGATGGGCCACCCGCTCGGGTTTCGGGAAGATGCAGGGCGGAACGAACGTCGCCTGGTCGAACCGCACCGCGAACCCGAGACCGCGAGCGCTGTCGGCAATGGCGGTGACCGCCGCGGCAACGTCCTCCAGCGGCGCGCACTCGCGCGGATCGGGGGCCGCGGTCGGGACGACCAGGACGAGTCCCGTAACCGGAAGGGCGGCCGCGGCGATCTCGCCCGGCAACGCGACGACAAGGCTGGCGTTGCGCCTGACGATCGGCGTCGTCACCTCGACGCTCACGCCCGCCGCCGCAAGCGCCCGGATACCGCGGATCGCCGCGTCGAAACCGCCGGGATCGCGCGTGATCGCATCGGCGGCCGGCCCCCAGGCCACAAGCTGCACGCGCGCCGCGCACAAACCGGCCGCCACGAGGCTCTGTGCGCGAGGCTCATCGATGAGCGCCGCATTGGTCTCGAGCACAACCCGCTTGCCGCCCTCGGCGGCGCGCCGCACCAGATCGGCAAGGTCGCTGCGCAAGGTCGGTTCGCCGCCGGTGAGCCAGATTTCCTGCGTGTCCCCTGCCCGCGCCTCCAGAATTCGACGCCGCACCGCCGGTCGGGCGACGAACTCCGGCTGCTCGGCCGCGCGGCGCGCGTTGCAGAACCAGCAGTTCTGGTTGCAGGTCTCGTTGGTTACGACACGTTGCACACGCATGACGGAAGTCTCAACCAGCCACGGCGTAGACGCCAGCGGGTCGAAGCGCTCCCGCCGCCGTTGTAGAACGCCGGCAACGACGTCGCGCAAGACCCCACTCCACGCCGTCGCGGCCGGGTGGACCCTTCGTTCGGGCCCGGAGAAGCGCCTGACCCCATGGTTCGATTTGTACCCCGCCGTGACGCGTAAGTCATCGCCGGATTGGGCGCAAGGCCGGTCGGCCTGACGCCGGATCGGGGCGGCCGCTTCTGTCTTGACCGTGCGAGCATGCCGGTGGTAGTCGTAAAAGGTCCCAGCGAAATGAGACCCGGTGCCGCGATGTACTTGCTCCCGCGTGGCGGGTTAGGGGTGGCGACGCCCTGAGGAGGGCCGTGGTCCCATGTTCGAACCCTTGCGTTTTCACTCCGATTTCTATCGGCGCGACGCGCTCTCCGCCGTCGCCGAGCGCTATCGGCACCGCGTGCAGGTGGAGCTTGCCGAGATCGGCGCTGAAATCGTCGCCCGCCTCGATGCACAGGCACCGTTGTCCGACGCCGACTGGCAGGCCCTGCGCGACGAGTTCTGTACGGAGGCGCTTTCCGTAACGGCGCGTACGCTTCGCGACGCCGGCGGCGACGAACGCCGCCAGCGCGAACCTGCGGCAGTACCCTCGGTACCGCCGTGGACTCTGCTGGCTCCGTTCGAGCAAGGTTCGGCGCTCGGCCTGGGCTGGGTCCTCGACTCCCTCAGCCCGATCCGCTCCGGCGCCGCGACCATCGCGCTCAGACACGAGCACGGCGGCACCGCCCGGGTCACTCTCCGTCGCAATACCGGCGCCCCGCTCGGCGTGGCCCACACCGCGCACCTCGATTTCATGCTCATGAACGGCGGGGCGGGCACCCAGCAGACCGAGGAGTCTCTCGCCCAGATCCTCATCTCGGTCGCCGCGACCTTACGACAGCGCGACGCAATCGTCGCCGCCGACCCCATGCTGGCCGGTCTCCTGCCTCATACCGAGGGCCAGACCGCCCGCGCCCCCGGCAGGCCCGGCGTCGTCGCCAACGCCACTTCGGCCAGACGCATCACGCCGCAGATCGACGTCGACAACGGCGTGGTCCGCTTCGAGATCGACGAAACCGGCGTCAGCCGCCTCGCCCTGTACGACGCCGTCCTGACCTTCGCCGATTCGGCCTTCGTCTTCGTGTCGCGTCCGGCCGAACGGCGCATCGCCCTGCAGTTGCGTCCGCGGCGCGACGCGTCCGCCGCGGCGCTCAAGGCGCTCGCCCGCGATGCCACCCGCGCGCTCAACCATGTCGCCCGCGGATCCAGCCCGGCCGCCGAGCACAGCGCCGGCCTGCCCGGGCTCGCCCGCCGCAACGTCGATCTCACGGCGCTACTGGCCGAGCTGGAAGCCGCCGATGCAGCGACACTCGGGCTCGGATTCCAGCCGGAACGCGGTCCCGGACACGAGAACATGCGTGTCCTCAATGTCCGCGGCACCGGCGCCTGCAACAGCGCCTGCGTGTTCTGCATCGAGAAGTACAATCCGACCCACCGGCCAATGCCGAAGGCCGACGCCACCCGCGATCTGATCGCCGACTCCGCCGGGGCGTTCGACATGTTGTTCTTCGCCGCGGGCGAACCCACCATCCACCCGAAGTTGTTCGAGTACGTCGAGCTGGCCCGCAGCGTCGGTTTCACCTGCTTCGGCATGTCGTCGCATTTCCGCACCATGGCCGATCCGCGTTTCACCCTGAAGCTGCTGCAAGCCGGCTTCGAGTACTTCGACATCGCCCTGCACGCCGCCGATCCGGCCGCCCAGCTCGACGTCAATCCGATCGGCGACGACGGCCACTCGCTCGCCGAGGCGCTCAAGGGACTCGCCGTCCTGTTCCGCCTAGCCGAGGCGCTCGGCATCCGCATCAGCGTTACCCACAAGATCGTCGTCACGCGGATGAACTTCACCGGACTGGAGCCGATCTTCAGGTCGACGTACGACCGCGGCGTTCGCCACTTCCTCATCCAGCCGGTACGCGCGATGGGTCTCGCCCCCGAGATCCAGGCCAAGATCGACATCTCCGAGGAAGAGATCCTGCCGCACCTCAATGCCTTCCTGAGCCGGACCGAAGGGCTGGGCGCGATAATCAAGCCGTATGGCTTCTCGCGTCAGGGCCTGTTCGCCGGCGCTCACGTCGAAGTCGAGCAAAACCGGATCAAGAACGTCTACGGCCGCGCGCGCAACGGCGACGGCACCGCGCCGCTGCCAGCGGGAAGCGAGCAGCGACCCGCCGACGCTCGCTACTGGGTCCGCGTGCAGGCCGCCAATCACGGGAGCTTCGCCTTCGCAACGGACGGCAGCGCTCCGGTGCTCGACGAAGGGCTGGGGCGCGGCGCCCGACTCAACTTCGGTTGCCGGATGGGTTCGTGCGGAATGTGCTGCGCACGCCTGCTCGAGGGAGAAGTCGACCAGCGCAACCAGATCTTCCTAACCGACGAGCAGGTCGCGCAGGGCTTCGTACTGCTCTGTCAGGCGCGCCCGCAATCGGATGTCGTCCTCGAGCTTTGCACGGAGGACGAGATCGACCAGCTCTGACCGTAAGGTCCGGACGAGGTCGGGCGAATGCGAACGGCGATCCTCTCCGTCATCGTGAGGGTCGTGCTACCTGACTACCCCGCGCTGGAGACCGCCGCGCGCCGCAGCGTCGAGAACGACGTAGCGCGCTACGTGGCCGCGCTGCTCGGATCCATGCCCGGTTTCCTGCGATTCCCCTATACGATCGCGTTGTGCGCCTTCGAGTGGCTGGCGCTCCTGCGGCACGGTCGCCGCTTTCGGCATCTCACCGTCGCGCAACAGACCCTTTACCTGGCCGCCTGGAGCGAGGCGCCCCTGCTGCCCATGCGCGATTTCGTTAGACTGATCCGCAGCTCGGCGTTGCTGGCGTACTTCGATCACCAACTGGTAGCCAGGCAACTCGAAGCAGAAAGGCGGAGGGAGACCGCACCGGCGGAGTTGGCGACGGCTGCCGGGGTGTGAGCGAGCTGCCGGCGCCGTGCCGACCGCGGAAATCGCCGCGCCGGGTGCGCGTCCGGGAGAATCGCAAGACCGACCGGGTTCGCGCGGAGCTGTTCGTTTGTGACCAGTATGCCCAGAGCGAAACTGAGCGCCGGCGACACCGGGGCGGCCGCCACGCCGCTGCCCCGGCGGACGCAAGTGCTGGTCATCGGTTCCGGCGCCGGCGGAGCGGTAACGGCAGCGACCCTCGCCGCGCGCGGCTACGAGGTCGTGACGATCGAAGAAGGCCCTCACGCCGACACCAGCCGCACTGCCACGAACTCCCCGGAAGCCATTGCCCGCCTCTACCGTAACGGCGGCCTGACGCCCATTCTGGGCCGCCAGCCCATCGCCTACGTCGAGGGCCGCTGCGTCGGCGGCTCCACCGAAATCAACAGTGCCTTCTGGCACCGATTGCCCGCGGATTCCTACCGGCGCTGGCGCGAGGACGCGATGGTCGCCGATCTCACACCCGAGATCATGGAGCCGTACTTCGAACGACTCGAGCAGGCGCTGTCCGTGTCTTACCTGCAAGCGGCAAATCTGCCGCTCAGCTCGGCGCTGTTCAGGCAGGGCATCGAACGCATGGGCTGGCCGTTTACCGAGGTGCCTCGCTGCCAGAAACACAACCACGGCGGCAGCCCGTTTGCCCCCGGCAACAAGGAGTCGATGCAGCGCACCTTCATTCCACAGGCCCTGGCCGCCGGGGCGCGCCTGGTACCCGACTGCAAGGCGGTGCGCATCCTGCACCAACACGGGCGCGCGAGCGGCGTGGTGGTGAAGCACGGCGACGCCGGCCGGCGCACTCGCATCGACGCCGACGTGGTCTTTGTCTGCGCCGGCGCGGTGCAGACCGCCGCACTCCTGCGCCGCAGCGGCATCAGGCACAACGTCGGCAATAACCTGCGCCTGCACCCGATGATCAAAGCCGCGGCCGTCTTCGACGCGCCCGTCGGCGCCCACGCCGAGGTGCTGCCCATCTATCAGGTACGCGAGGCCTGGCCGAACATCACCCTCGGCGGCTCGGTATTCACTCCCGGCTTTTTCGCCATGCTGCTGGCCGACCACTGGGCGACGCGTCACCAGGCCATGCGCGACTGGGACCGCGCGGCGCTGTACTACGCCGCCACCCGCGGCATGAGCCGCGGGACGATTCGGGTCCTGCCCGGATCGGACGACGGCGTCGTCGTCCGGTATCGACTCGCCGAAGCCGACCGGTACAACCTCAGCGCCGGCCTGGCCCACCTCGGCGAGATCCTGTTCGCGGCCGGCGCCCGCGCCGTCTATCCGTCGCTCCGCTCCCATCCCGTGTTCAAGTCGCCGCATCAGTGTCGCGCCCTCCTGCACGAGCCGGCACCCGCCGGCGCGATGAGTCTGTCCACGGTACACGCCTTCAGCAGTTGCCCGATGGGCGAGAACCCCGACCTCTGCGCCACCGACTCCTTCGGCAGAGTGAACGGGTTCGGCAACCTGTACGTCAACGATGCCAGCTTGCTGCCCGACTCCCCGGGCGTTAATCCGCAGGGCACCGTCATGGCCATCGCCCTGCGCAACCTCGATCGCTTCGACACGGCGCGCGGGGCCCATCCTCGCCTCTCCGCCAACGGCGGGCGCCGCGCCGCGCCCTCCCCGACCGTTCTCGTCACCGGAGCGCCGGGCTGGCTCGGTACGCGACTGGTCGAGGTGCTGCTCAACGGCCTGCCGGATGTGCCGGGGCTCGCCGCTCCGCCGCCGGAGCGGCTCGTGCGCTGCCTCGTGCATCCCGCCGTGGATGCGGCAGAGCTGACCGCGCTGTCGCCGGCCGTCGAGGCGGTCCGCGGCGATCTCCGCGACCCGGCGGCGGCCCGCGCACTGTGTGCCGGCGCCGCCGGCGCGGTGTTGTTTCACGTCGCCGGCGTCGTCCATCCCGCGCTGCGGACCCGGGAATTGACCGAAGTGAACGTCGACGGCACGCGCCACCTCCTGCGCGCGGCGGCCGCTGCCGGCGTTCGCCGCTGCGTCGCGGTTTCCTCGAATTCGCCTTTCGGGTTCAATCTCGATCCGACGCACCGGTTCGACGAAGACGCCCCCTATAATCCGTACATGGCGTACGGCCGTTCCAAGCAGCAGATGGAAATGCTGGTGCGAGAGGCGCACGCCACCGGGGCGATCGAAACCGTCATCGTCCGGCCGCCGTGGTTCTATGGGCCGCGCCAGCCCGCGCGTCAGTCGCGGTTCTTCACGCTGATCAGACAGGGGCGCTTCCCGATCCTCGGCGACGGCACGCAGCAGCGCTCCATGGCGCACGTCGACAATATCTGCCAGGGACTCCTGCTCGCCGCCGCCGTCGCGACCGCCAACGGCGAGGCATACTGGATCGCCGACGAGCGCCCTTACTCGATCGACGAAATCGTCCGGACGGTCCGCCAGGCGATCGAGGACGAGCTTGGTATCGCCTGCGCGCCGCCGCGCGTGCGCCTGCCGGCCCTCGTCGGTCGCGCCGCCGGCTTCGCCGACGGCGTGCTGCAAGCGGTCGGACTCTACAACCAGTCCCTGCACGTGCTCGGCGAGATGCCGCACACGATCGCCTGCTCGATCGCTAAGGCCCGCCGCGATCTCGGCTACGCACCGGCCGTCTCGCTGCGCGAAGGCATGCGCGCGGCGGTGCGCTGGTGCGTCGACAATGGAGTGCCGCTGTGACGCCGCCGAACGCCAGCCACCAAGGTCCCCACCTGCATACGGCGACTCAATGGAGTCGGCCTTGCCCTCGCATCCGATGACGACCCGGGCACTGATTACCGGCGGGTCCGGATATTTCGGCAGCGTGCTGCGCGATCGGCTGCACGCCGCGGGCGTCGCGGTCCGCGTGTTCGATCTTATCGACGCCGGCGACCGGCCGTCCGACGTCGAGTTCGTCCGGGGCGACATCCGCGACGCCGACGCCGTGCGCCGCGCCTGCGCCAACGTCGACGCGGTGTACCACAACGTGGCCCAGGTGCCGCTGGCCAAGGACCGCCGCCTGTTCCGTTCCGTCAATTGCGGCGGCACGGCCAACCTCATCGAGGCGGCGCGCACAGCCGGCGTGCGCAAGATCGTCCACACCTCGTCCAGCGCCGTATTCGGCATTCCCTCGCACAATCCCGTCGACGAGCACGTCGAGCCGCACCCGGGCGAAGCCTACGGCGCGGCCAAACTCGAAGCCGAAAGGCTCGTCGAGGCGGCAGTACGTACCCACGGCCTCGACGCGACTATCGTCCGGCCCCGCACCGTGCTCGGCCACGGACGCCTGGGGATCTTCCAGATCCTCTTCGACTGGGTAGAGGAGGGCCGCCGCATTCCCGTGCTCGGCAGCGGCGCCAACCTTTATCAGTTCGTCCACGCCGACGACCTCGCCGACGCCTGTATCCGGGCCGCCGCACGCGCCGGCTTCGCCGTGTACAATGTCGGCGCCGAGCGCTTCGGCACCATGCGAGAAACGCTGGAGGCGCTGTGCCGGCACGCCGGCACCGGCAGCCGGGTCTATTCCCTGCCCATGGCTCCGGCGGTAGCGGCGATGAAGCTCACCAGCGCCCTGCGGCTTTCGCCACTCGGCGCCTACCACGCCCTCATGTACGGCCGCAGCCTGTACTTCGACATCGCCCGGGCCAGGTCCGAACTCGGCTGGCAGCCGCGGTGGTCGAACGAGGAAATGATTTGCGAGAGCTACGACTGGTACCTGTCCCACAAGGACGACGTCTTGCGCGCAACTGTCGGCTCGGCGCACCGGTCCCGGGTGCGACAGGGCATCTTGCGTCTCGTCCGACAGCTATCCTGACCGCGGCACGCGGAGCCGGAAGAAGCCGATCCGGAACGGCCCGCGCGCGTAACGCAGCAACGAATAGCCCTGCGTGTCGAGTTCCGCGACAACCAGCGGCTCCGCATCGTACCGCTCGTGCACTGCACGGCAGGGCGCCGTCATCGGATCGGGAGTCGGCTCGTCATCGCCAAAGGCGAAGTAGCAGAACATGCCCTGGTAGTAGATCAGGTCGTCCCCGGCCTGCGGCCACGGAACCTCACCGGCGGCGGCCCGGCGCACGTCGACCATTCCGTAGCGCTTGCCCGCACGCGAGAGCAGAAATTGCGGAAAGGCGTCCAGGCTGCGGAAGCTGACGTCCACCGCGGTCAGCAGCGTGGCGCTCTCCGGCAGCGCCGGCACCGTGCGTTCGAGAAACGCCCATTGCAGTTGCTGATCGCGCAACTCGGTCACGAAGTCCTGCCGGGTGACCACGATCAGCGTCGCCAACGCCGCCAGGCCGCAGCCCCCAAGCGCCACCGCCGTCCGACGCCGGCGTCCCCATAGACCCATCCACCACGGCGCCACCCCCGCCGCGATCGGGACCGTGAAGCCCATCGGCAACAACTGCGACCGCAGGTTGTACTGCGGGTTGCTGAACACGGAGAGCGAAAGCAGCGTGTAGCCGACGAACGCGAGGATCGCCCACAGCATCAGACCGGCCTGGTGTCGAACCCCCCACGCCAGCCCGATCGCGAGCAGAACCCAGTACGCCACCGGCGTTACCGCCGCGTCCAACAGCACCAGATTCTTCAGGTAATGCCCCACCTCCGGCAACCGTAGCGCCGGCCCCGAGCCCGCCCCGACCGCCTCCCGCAACTCGAACACACGGGGCAACAGCAACTCGGCCAGCACCACCAGTGCCAGCAACGTCCCCCCCGTAATCAGCACGCGCCACGAACGCGGCTGCGCCAACAGTACCAGTCCGACCAGAATTGCCGGGAAGAAAACCATCTCCGGCCGTGCCTGCATGGCCAGAGACAGCGCCGCCGCCGTGAGCAAAGCGTCGGTAATGCGGCGGGTCCGCAAATAGAGTGCGAACAAAGCCAGAGTCCAGAAGCCAAGTGTCATCGCCGGCACGAAGAGGTCCTCCGCTCCCGAGAACCGCAGATGCTGGGGCAACACACAGAGAAGGACTGCCGCACAGATGGCGCGCGGCCAGTTGCCGACCAGCGCGAGGTCGAACAGGGCGACGGCAGGAACGGCCAGTGAGGCTAGAACCGCATTGGTCATGAAGATGACCCGCACGTCGTCGGGCCGGCCGCTGACGGCGCCGGCCAACCGATACAGCGCGGGTCCCGTCTTGCCGTACTGCGGGGCGATCTCCTCGGACAGATACGCCGAGATCGTTTCGGCGGTATGGTAGTACTCGTGAAGGAACGTGTGTGGCGAGAGCCACAGCCGCAGCGCCAGCCCGACGATCCAGACCAATCCCAGCGTCACAACGGTGGACGACGACGGCCGCTGCGCCCGCCACTCGCGCCGCAGAACCAGTGCGGTCCCGACGACCAGACAGACGAACGTGGCCACCAGGAGCCAGTAGCTCGGCCGCATGAACACGATGTCTCGATACACCGGGCATCAAACTGCCCTCGATTCCCGCGAATTGCCAGCCTCGATCCCTGCAACCGGATGTGCCGCCGCGATCTCGCGCCGCGACCTACCGCGCGGCGAGTTCCCATCCTTTCCGGCTGGGGTTTTCCGGGGTACGGTGCTAGGGGTGGAGTTCGTTCCGAGGACAGCCGGTGCAGACCGATAGTTGGCTCCGCCGCCGCACGGCGCTCCACGATCGCTATCTCGAGGTCGCACGTGTCGGCGATGCGTCCCGCCTCGCCTACCTGCGCGGGCCGGAAACGGTCTGGACCGAAGAAGAGGTCGCCGCGCTGTGGCACCGGGCGGTGCGCAACCCGGTCAGCGCGCTGGAACCGCTCAACTGCGTCTACGTGCATGTGCCGTTCTGCAAGGCCCTCTGCTCGTTTTGCAATTACGACCGCCTGCGGCCGTCGTCGCCGGCGCTGCTGAAGACGTGGCTCACGCGCGTCTTACGGTCCATCGAGATCATCGGCCCGGCGGTACGGCCCCTGACGTTCCATTCGCTGTACATGGGAGGCGGCACGCCGTCGGTGTTGCCGGCGCCGCTGCTGCACGAGCTGTTCGAGGCGCTCGACCAGGCGCTGAAGTGGCACCCGCGCGCCTCGCGCAAGCTCGAGTTCGACCCGGCGGTGATGAACCGGGATCGCCTCAAGGTGCTGGCGGCGCACCGCTTTACGCAGCTCTCCTTCGGTATCGAAACGCTGGACCCGGAGATCAACGCCCGTCACAACCGCGGCCGACAGGGCATCGAGACGATCGAACGGTGCTTCGCCGATCTCAAGGCCGTCGGCGTGTCGGACGTGGCTTGCGACTTCCTGCTCGGGCTGGAAGGCACGACACCGGAAGGCATGCTCGCCGAAATGGAAACCGTACTGCGGCGCTTCAAGCCCATCTGGCTCGACATCTTCATGCTCACGCCGACGCACACTTACGTCGCCAAGCACTTCGGCGGCTCGTGGGAGGCGTTCTGGTCGCATCTCGGCCGTTTCGAAGCCATCGTACCGCCGGCACTGCCGGCGCTGGCGGAGCGGACGGGCTACGTGGTGCGCATGGGACGCGGACACCACATGATGCTCGAACTGCCGCGTCGCAAGGCGCCGCCGCGGCTGAAGTCGATCCTTCTCAAGCTGCTGCGCTTCAAGGAAGCCCCGCGGGGACGCTACTTCTACACCGCCCTGACAACGGAATCGCGGCGGCCGCTCAACGTCCTCGGTCTCGGCCGCTCGGCACGGTCCGGCATCTTCGCGACCGCCGCCTTCGCGGCCCACGATCCCGACGACGATCCGGCCGTCGCAGGCCCCGCCAGCTACGCCGGCAACCTGGTGGACGTAACCGACGAGGCCCGGACCTTTCTCGCTCATTACCTGCGCGACAACCACGTGGTCGACCGTGCCGAGTTCAGGCAGATTTTCGGGGGCGACATGCCGGAGGTGATTCCGCAGGCCCTCGCCGGCTGGGCGCACGAAGGCACCGCCCGCCTCGACGAGGACGCGCTGCGGTTCGTGCCCCAGGACCGCCGCGAACGTATTCGGAGTCTGCTCTGGCTGGTGCCCGAGGAAGCGATCGAATTCGATCTGGCCCACTTCGGACAATTGGAACTCTCGCCCGCCGGCGTGGCGCAACTCGTTCGACCCCTCAAGCCCGGCACCAACCTCGCGGGCGGCCACACCTTCGAGGGCGCCGACGGCACCCGACTGATCGTTCGCACTCCGGGGGGCGAACGGCTGCGCCTGCGCATCGCGCCGGAACTCGCCGAGGGCACGCCCCTTCGGCTCGTGCTCGACGGCGCACCGGTCTCGGCAGACCCGGTCACCTTACGTCAGGCGGTAGCGCAACTCCGTAGCGTGCTGACGCACCACCACCGGCAACAGGCCCGCCGCCCGCCGGCGGAGACGCCTTGATCGCGCCGCCAGCAGGTCGACCGCCCGTGGCCCCGAACCCGTCGTCGTCGGCTGTGCTGCAAGACGATCTCGATCCCTGACCCACGTCGCGCCATGGATAGGCACCGGGGGGCTGGCCCCAACGAGTACTTTCTGGTCATCGATATGCCCGTCTTCCGGCGGCGCTATCCGCCGGAGCTGCTGCGGCCGGGCGCACTGCACACCGCACGGATCGCGCAAGGATTGCGCCGCCGACTGGGCCGACGCAACGTCCTCGGACTGGCGTTCTACCCGTGGCACGATCAGTCGACTCTGTGGTGGTTCGAGCAGGGCATGCTGACCCTGCTCGCCGCCACCGGCTGGCCAACCGTGTGGGTCACCGATGCCCGTTACGCGTTCGACGACGACCGGCTCACCGAACTCAAGGGGGCCGTTTCGATTGTCCGCCAGTCCGGCGACGATCCCGACTGGCACCCGCCCGGCGGAAACTTCGACACCGTTATCGCCCTGTTCCCCAACGATCGGGCGACCCGGGCGGCCGCCACCCTGGGGGCGACGCTGGTGACCTTCGCGATCAAGAATCTTCACGAGGACGAACCCGTACTCGTCGAGACGCCGCCGCCCGGCACGCCGTTGTGGCATGCGTTCGCCGGGTCGACGAACTTCATGAACGCCGCCTACGACCGGCTTCTGGACGGCGTGCCGCGCGCCGGGTTGCTCGGCAAGACGGCGCCGGCCTGGCGGCTCATGGGCGCGCCGTTTCCGACCAATCGCTACTATTTCCCGCTGCGCCCGACGACGCCGAAGTGCGACGCCCTGATCTTCGGCAGCAAATCCCGGGATTACGACACGGTTCTCGCGGCCCTGGCGCGTACCGGCGCCGGTCGGATCGCGGCCCTGGTCGATACCGGCCACGTGGACGAGATCGAAGCGACGATCCGCCGTTACGGCCTGGCGGCAGACGTCCACGCCGAGGTCGCACACACGCGCTTGCTGGAATTGATCGAGCGCACGCGCATCGTCCTCAACCCGATCATGCCGCCGGCGGAGAGCCACTACTCGATGAGTGTTCCGCTGGCGATGGGCCGGCCGATCGTGGCCACCGATCTGCCCTCGACCCGGCCCTTCGCCGGACCCGGCGTGCGCCTCGCGAACATGGGCGACGTCGACGCCTGGGCCGCAGCCATCGGCCGATTCGGCGCCGAAACCGCCGATGCACTGCCGCACCGTGGCGCACTCACGCAGGGACTGGAGCGCCATGATCTCGACCGTTTCTTCGCCTCGGCCCTGCTCGCCACTCTCGGCGGCAACCGTCCGTCCCCGCCGGGGTGATCCTCGCGGTCGGTCCGCGGCGGCGCACTCCGTCTATAGCGGGGTACGCCGGGCGTCGTCGTCTTCGCACACCCCCACTTCGCCTTCGAGAAACTCGCGCACCGCAGCACGGCCCGGCATGACATCCTCCGTCGATCGTCCCGTGCGGCGCGCCTCGCCGGCGAGCAACTCCGGCATCATGGCATCGAGCTGTGCCCATGCCGTCGGTTCGCGTTGGCGAACCTCCCCGGCGTAACCGCGCGACGCCGCCCAGTAGTGCACCATCGGCCAGTAGAACTGGTACCAGACCAGTTCCTCGTCGACGGCGCCCCGACGCATGAGAAACGCCACCTCGTCGAAGAAGTCGAGAACCGCATCGACGTCATCGCTGCCCCGGCCTTCCAGCAGCGCCGCCGCCGCCCCTCCCCGCACGTCCAGCATCTCCTCGCCGCTCCATTCGGCGCGCAGTTGCCAGAGCGAGGCCAGCCCGGCGTTGAAGCGCGACAGCTCGCTCTGTCGCCGCACCTGAATCACGACCGCAACGGCGGTGACCATCGCGGCGCCCGCCGTTATCAGAGCCGCCGCGGCCAGCCATGCCACCCACGACCCGAATACGGTCCGTTCACTCATCGTGGTTACCCCCGACCGGACTCACAGATACGCTCCGAGAATGCTGTACAACAGGACCGCGAGCACGCCGAGCGTAACGCCGACGTACAGCCAGTCGTGCTGCAACGCGAAGGCGAGGGCCGACAGCGCCACCCGGGCAACCGGCGTGGCCAACAGCAGCACGAGGCCCAATTGCATGAGGCCACCGCTGCGGCCACCGAGGGCCTGGCCGGCAATGCCACCGATCTCTTCGAGCGTCGCCGGCTCGCCCCTGAATACCGTGTAGCTCGGCATCTCCGTCCCGTGCCGGTAAAGGTAAACGGCGGCGCCGGCAAGCACCACAACGGCCGCCAACAGAAGACCGCCGCGCAGCAACAGCGCCACCATCGTTTCTATACGGCGATCGCTCCACCGCCGGCCCGCGTCCGTCATCATCACATCCGTCCGGTAAGCCCGTTGTAGATCATCTGCACGCCGAGCCCCGACAACACCGCCGTGAAGAGTATGCGTAACGCCCGACTGTCGACCCGCACCAGCACCCGCGCCCCGCCCAGCGAGCCGACGAGAACACCCAGCATCACCGGCATCGCCAACCCCGGATCGATATACCCGTGCCGCAAGTACAGGCCCGCACTGGCCGCCGCGGTTACCCCGATCATGAAGTTGCTCGTCGTCGTCGACACCTTGAACGGCAAACGCATCGCCCAATCGAGCGCCAGAACCTTCACCGCTCCGGAGCCGATGCCGAGCAGGCCAGAGAGGATGCCCGCAACGCCCATCAGGGCGAACCCGGCCGGGACGTTGCGCACGCGGTAAGCGCACGGCCCGGTTGCCGTGGGATACGTGCTGTCGAAACGCAGGCGCGAGGCCAGCGGGTCGGCCGGCGCCGCGGCAATCGCGGGATCGGTCCGCCGCAGCGACAGCGCCGCCGAGATTAGCAGCACCACCCCGAAGACGACGGCGATCGTGCCGGTCGATACAATCGCCGCCAGCGTCGCACCGGCAACGGCGCCGGTCGTGGTGGCGATTTCGAGGAACATGCCGACCCGGAGATTGCTGTAGCCGTCACGCACGTACGCCGAGGCCGCCCCGGAGGAGGTGGCAATAACCGAGATCAAGGCGGCCCCGGCGGCATAACGGATGTCGACCCCGAACCCGAGCGTCAGCACGGGAATAATCACCACACCGCCACCGAGACCGCTGAGCGCACCGACGAAACCCGCCAGAACCGCGGTGGCCCACACCGTGGCCGTGAATGTCAGAACGTCCAAGCGGTTCGTCCCCTGCCCTTACCGACCCTGCCACGCCGCATCGGCGGCAGGATAGTCGTAACGCGCACCGCCAGTCGAGCACCGCGGGTCCGCCGCGGCGACCGCGGCACGGCTCGGCTGCCCGCCCTTCCCGTCCCCTTGTCACGGCAACCGATGGCCGGTAGCCTCGGCGCGCTTCGTCAAGGAGGACATTTCATGGGCGATCGTCCGTTCAAGGTGCTCGGCCTGCAGCAAATCGCCGTCGGCGGTCCGAGCAAAGCGGCGCTGCGGCGGTTGTGGGTCGACGTGCTCGGCCTGACGCCGACCGGCACGTTTCGCAGCGAGACGGAAAACGTCGACGAGGACATTACCGCGGCGGGCGCCGGCGCTTTCAAGGTCGAGGTCGACCTGATGCAGCCCATCGATCCGGACAAGCGGCCGAAGGTACACGAACCGCCCCTGAACCATATCGGTCTGTGGATCGACGACCTGCCTGCCGCCGTCGCGTGGCTGACGCAACAGGGCGTGCGCTTCGCCCCCGGGGGCATCCGCAAGGGAGCGGCCGGCTTCGACGTTTGCTTCATTCACCCCAAGGGCAACGAGCAGGCGCCGATCGGCGGCGAGGGGGTGCTCATCGAACTGGTCCAGGCGCCGCCCGAGGTGGTCGACGCCTTCCGTCGCCTCGCCTAGGAGCCTTTCGGAGAAAGGCCTGCTGGTGCTTCGACAAGCTCAGCACGAGCGGGCTCTGCCTTTACTTCACAGCATCTCCCGCTCGCCCTGAGCCCGTCCAAGGGCGAGGGCCCGCTGGTGCTTCGACAAGCTCAGCACGAGCGGGCTCTGCCTTTATTTCACAGCACCTTCCGCTCGCCCTGAGCCCGTCGAAGGGCGAGGGCCCGCTTTCTCCGACAGGCTCCTAGCCACCCGCATACTCGTCGGTTATCATCGCCGCCGCATGTATCCCGTGATCCTGCAACTCGGCCCGGTGACCATCTACAGCTACGGCTTGATGATGGCGCTGGGCTTCCTGACCGCCGGCTACCTCACGGGCCGGGAAATGAACCGCCACGGCCTCAACGGCGAGCTGGCGTCGGCCATGGTTTTCTGGGCCGCGGTCGGCGGTCTGGTCGGGGCCCGACTACTTGCCATCGGCGACGAGTGGTCGAGTTTCGTGGCGGATCCCGTCGGGTTCATGCTCAGCGGCTCCGGCTTCGTCTTCTTCGGCGGCCTGATCGGAGGCTTCATTGCCGTATCCCTGACGATCCTGCGCCACGGACTTCCCTGGGCGGTTACGGTCGACTGCATTGCCCCCGGCCTGGTGCTGGCGCAGGCCCTCGGACGAATCGGCTGCCAGCTTGCCGGCGACGGCGACTGGGGACGCGAAACGACGCTGCCGTGGGGCATGGCGTATCCGAACGCCATCGTCGGATGGGACTACCCGCCCGGCGTGCGCGTGCACCCGGCGCCAATCTACGAGACCCTCGCTTACAGCGCCGTGTTCCTCATCCTGTGGAGAATGCGCACCCGGCCGCACGCCCCCGGCAATCTCTTCTGGTGGTATCTCGTTCTCGCCTCGGGGGCGCGGTTCGCGATCGAGTTCGTACGCATCAATCCGCGCCTGCTGTTCGGCCTGTCCGAGGCGCAACTCATCGCCCTCGGCCTGATGGCGATCGGCGCGTGGCGGCTGCTGGCCGCCCGCACCGTGCCGGCGCCCGCGCCGGGTTCCGTCCGGTCCGCCAAGTCATGACGGCACGGCCCGCCGCGGTCGTCGCACCGCTTGCCGTTCTGCTCATCGCCCTGCTGGTTGGCCTCTGGTTCTACCGCGCCCAGAGCGCCACGCGCGCCGGCTTCCCCGCGCCCGTCTTCGCGCTCCAGGATCTGTCGGGAAAAACCCACCGGC
The DNA here is from genome assembly GCA_023150935.1 of Candidatus Binatia bacterium. Lineage (NCBI taxonomy): Bacteria > Candidatus Binatota > Binatia (SeqCode) > Binatia bacterium. The sequence continues at coordinate 22,387 of JAKLJW010000048.1, forward strand.
TTTCCGATCTCCGCGGAAAGATCGTATTCCTCAACGTCTGGGCCACGTGGTGTCCCCCCTGCCGTGAGGAGATGCCCTCGATGGAACGCCTTTACCAGCGCCTGCGCGGCACCGATTTCGCCATGCTCGCAGTCAGCGAAGACGAGGGCGGCGCCGCCGTCGTGGGACAGTTCGTACAGGAAACCGGCATCACCTTTCCGGTGCTCCTCGACCCGGAGGGTTTGCTGCCACGCCGGTACGGCATCACCGGCTTTCCGGAGACCTTCGTCATCGATCGCAACGGGCTGGTAATCCGCCACGTGATCGGCCCCGAGGACTGGGACAGCGACGGCGTTTACGCGTATTTCCTCGACCTGCTGCGCCGGCCCGCCGAGGACAGCGGTGCGCCGCGGGCCGGCGGGGTGGGCGCGGGGTGACGCCGCTCCCGGCACGGGCGGCGCGGTGTCGCGGACTCGGGGCCGCGGCCATCGCGCTGCTCGCGGGGCTCCTCGCGGTGCCGGGCCGCGCCGCCGCCGAGGCACGGGAGACCTTTTCGCTCGACTACATCGTCGAGCTCTCGCAGGAGCGGCGCGGCATCGCCCGCGTGCGCTGGGAAGGCGCCGGCCTCGATGAAATCAACGCCTTCGTCCTGCGTTTCGCCCCGCAGCGCTTCACCCACATCCGCGCTTCGGGAACCCTCGAGACGCTGCCCGACGGCCGCGTGCGCTGGTCCCCAAAGGGACCCTATGGCCACCTCCAGTACGACGTTCGCATCGACCACCGCCGCGCCAGCGGCAAGGGCTACGACAGCTACGCGGCGCCCGACTGGGTGGTGACGCGCGCCCGCGCGCTCTTCCCCCGCATCCTCGTCGACTGGGACAAGCGCAACGGCGCCACCCCCGAGGGGCGCAGTCGCCTGCTGTTTCGGATGCCGCCGGGATGGCGCAGCGCGACCGCCATCGAGCCGATCGGGCCGGACACCTACCGGCCCGAAGAGCCCGGGAAAGTGCTCGACCGGCCGCGCGGCTGGTTCGCCCTCGGAAAGATAGACCTCAACCGCGAGGACATCTCCGGCACACTGCTGCAAGTCGCCCGGGCGCCCGGCTCCGCTCTGGCTCCGACCGCACTGTTCGAGTTCCTCGCGCCGACGCTTCCCCTGTTGCAGCGCCTGCTGGCGACCCGACCGGAGCGCCTCCTCGTGGTCAGCGCGCCGGACCCGATGTGGCGCGGCGGCATCAGCGGCATGCGCTCCGTCTACGTCCACGGCGATCGCCCCCTGCGCACGCCCGACAAGACCTCGCCGTACCTGCACGAGCTGTTTCACGTCATGCAACCCTTCAAGTGCGGCAACGACGCCGACTGGGTGGCCGAGGGACTCGCCGAGTATTACTCGCTCGAATTACAGCGGCGGACCGGCCTCGTCGACCAGGTCGCGTTCGAGCGCGGGCTGCGATCGTTTGCCCGCTACGGCCTGTGGAACGTCGACCTCACGCGGCAGCACGACAACGCCGCGACCAACAATAGCGCCCCCCTGGTAATGTACGCGCTCGACCAGCGCATCCAGCGCGCGACCGCCGGAAAACGCCGCCTCGACGACGTCGTTACGGCATTGTCGACGCAGGGCGGCACGATCGACTCGGCGCGCTTCGCGCAAACCGTCCGCACGGTCGCCGGCAAGAGCTTTCGCAGGTTCTTCCAACGGCACGTCGTCCGCGGCGAGCTACCCAATCTCGCTACCCCCTAGCACGGCAGGAAGCCGATGAATCACCCCTCCACCCTTTGCTGGCCCCGAAGGCCGAGCCTCGCTATGCTGTGGCCCTATTGATGGAGTCCCCCGGCGCACTGTTAGAAATCCTCGGCATCATCGTCCTCATTTTGGCCAACGGCTTCTTCTCCTCGGCTGAAATCGCCATCGTCGCGGTCCGCAAGAGCCGTCTGGGCCAACTGATCCAGGAGAAGTGGGCGGGGGCGACAACCCTCGCCGCCCTGAAAGAGGAACCCGGACGCTTTCTGGCGACGGTGCAGGTCGGCGTGACGGTGGTCGGCTCGATGGCCTCGGTCATCGGCGGTGCCGTCACGGTGACCTACCTCGAGCCAAGGCTCGCGCCCCTGTTCCCTGCCGCGCTCGCCCACTGGGTAGGCGTGATCGCACTGGGCATGACTGTCGCGGTGATTTCCTACTTCTCCCTGGTCCTCGGTGAGCTGGTGCCGAAGTCTTTCGCCCTGCGCCACAGCGAGCGCCTGGCGTGCCTGGCGGCCGGACCCATCCACGCGCTTTCGCGCCTGGCGGGGCCGCTGGTAACCGCCCTCACCGTGTCGACGGACGCAATTCTCTGGCTCTTCGGTCAGAGCGGTCGCGCCCAGGAAGCCTTCATCTCCGAAGAGGAGGTGAAGCACATGGTGCGCGAGGGCGCCGAGCACGGCATCTTCGACGAGGCCGAACGCGAACTCATCCACAGCGTTTTCGAGTTTGCCGATACCTCCGTGCGCGAGGTCATGGTGCCGCGTTCCGAGGTCCACGGCCTTGACGCCACCACACCGCCCGCAAAGATGCTGCGGACCCTGGTCGAGACCGGCTTTTCGCGCATGCCCGTGTTTCAGGGCGACCTCGACCACATCATCGGGATCGTCCACATCAAGGATCTCCTGCGCGCCGTCGAAAAGACCGAGCCGGTTCCCCTGGCAACCGTAATGCACCCGGCCTTCTTCGTGCCCGACTCGATGCAGATCAGCGACCTGCTGCGCGAGCTGCAGGCCCGGCGCACCCACATGGCGATCGTCGTCAACGAGTTCGGCACCGTCGTCGGCCTGCTGTCGATCGAGGACCTGCTGGAAGAGATCGTCGGCGAGATCCGGGACGAGTTCGATGTCGACGAAGAGCAGGCCGTGCAGGTGCTGCCCGACGGGTCGCTGCTGGTGCAGGGGTCCTACCCGCTTGCCGATCTCCGGGATCGTTACGGCGTGCCGCTCGAAGAGAGTCCGGACTACAGGACCACGGCCGGCTTCGTGCTCTCGCGGTTGAAGCGCTTTCCCAAGGGCGGCGAAGCGATCACCGAACAGGGCTTCAAGCTGACCGTCGTGGTGCTCGACGGCCGGCGGCTGCGCAAGATCCGCATCGAGGGCCCGTTCAAACGCCGCGACCTCGCCGCCGGCAACGCCGCGTAAGCGGGCCAGCGCCCCCTCCGGCACGGCGAGGCGCCAGCCCCGCCGAACGCGCCCGGAGGTCGCGTTCCACCGCCTGCGAAATCTTTGCGCGCCGCGAGGATTCTCGGAAGTGCTGGCTCAGAAGATATTCCCGACGCTGAAGTGGATCTCGCCGAAGGACTCGCCGGCGCGACGGTCGAGCTTGATGCCGTAGTCGAGGCTCAACGGGCCGACCGGGGTAATATACCGCAGGCCCATCCCGGCCGAGCGCCGGAAATTGTCGAAGTCGATCGCGCAGTTCTCGATCGGTTCGTCGTTCGCCGCTTCGCAATTCTGCAGGTACACCCCGCCGCCGTCGCTGAACACCGCACCGCCGAAGCCCCACAGCAACGGAAAGCGCAACTCGAGGTTGACGTTCGCCATCAGGTCGCCACCCAGCGGATCGTTGGCGTTGCCCACCGTTGGACCGATCGAGTTCTCGGCAAAGCCACGCACGGTCGCGCGCCCACCGAGAAAGAAACGCGACCGGATCGGCACCTGCGCCCCACCGTCGAACGCGTCACCGTAGCCGCCGCGCAATGCGTACACGAAGATGACGTCGTCGAAGACCGGAATGTACTGCGAATGCAACGCCTGCACCGTCGCAAACGGCACCGACGACCCCAGTTGCGCCGGCGCCAACCGCGTGGTCAGCGAATCGAAGAAGCCGCGGCGGGGCAGGAACGGATCGTCCCGGCTATCGTAAAGCGCGAACGGCCCCGGCCCGAAAGCCCACATCCATTCCGCATCGGCCGGATTGAACGCCAGCACCGGACGGGCAAGATCGAACGACCGGCTGCGCTCCGCCAGGTAATCCACCCCCAGGATCAGTCCGCGTGCGAATGGGCGCTCCACAGCCGGGACGAGTGCGTAGCGCTCGATGCTGAACTGGTCGACCGAACGGGTCGACCGGTTGGCCAGCAAAGTCGCTCGCGCCGTCCATTCGCTGCCGAACACCCGCGGAACCCGGTACCCGAGGGTGCCGATGTACTGGTCGGGAACGAAGCCGTGACTCGGGTCGATACTGAAATCGCCGCGCAGGCTGAGTCGCCGTCCGAGACCTTGCAGGTTGGAGGTGGCGATCTCGCCGAACACCCGCAGGCCGTCGCGCGTATTGTAGCCGCCACCCCAGAGCAAATTGCCCGGCGGACGTTCTGTCACCGCGATCCCCACGTCGCGTACTCCCGGGGCGGGGCCCGAGTCGAGTGGCCGCACGTTCACGCTACGGAACAGCCCCAGCCGATAAAGCCGCGCCTGACCCTCGAGCAACGCCGCCTCGTTGAGCGGCCGATCGACGACCACCTGCGCCTGACGCTCGATGAGACTCCAGCGCGTATCCACGGCGTTCTGCACGACCACGGCGCCGACGCGGATGCGTTCGCCCGGCGTCGCCGTCAGTCGGATCGTCCCCGCCAGAGCGTCGCCGTCGCGCGCAGTGACGATCTCCGCGTCTACCGTGGCACTCTCGTAACCGCGATCCACCAACCGCCGTTGCAACGCGACCCGGTCGGCCTCCACCGCATCGGTGCTGACCGGTCTGCCAATGCGGCTCCGAAACGCCGGCAGCGCCCCGCCCTCCGGCTCGAAATCCACCGGAACGATCTCGCGCACGATCGTCTGCGGTCCCGCCTCCACGATCAGAGTGACCTCGACCGTCCCCGCCGCGGCATCGAACGAAAAGCGCTTGTCGACGATTTCCGCGTTCAGGTAACCGTGCTGACGGTAGAAGGAGCGCAGCCGTTTCACGTCGTCGTCGAGGACGTCGTCGAGGAGTACGGGTGTATGCCACAATCTGATACCGCGCGATCCCGTCGCCATCTGCGAGCGTAACTGCCCCGCGCTCAGCCCCGACTTGCCCTCGAAGCGCACCGCCGCCACCCGATACCGCTCGCCCTCCCGAATGGCGAAGCGGATCGCCTTGGGATCGCCTCGGTCAATGGCGAGATCGACTTGCACGAAATAGAAGCCGGCCTCCAGGTAATGACGGCGGATGCGCCTGGCGAGTTCGCGCCAGGTGCCGTCGGTGACGATCGCCCGCGTCTTGAAGTCCATCAACCCGAGCAGGGTCGCCGCCTTGAAGTGCGTGTTGCCCGTAAAGCCGACCGTAAGCAGCGGCCCCGGGTCGATCCGCAGGTGCAGCGTGCCGGTGGCTGCAACGCCCGGCTCCCACCGGCTGCGCACCGACACCTCGTAGTAGTCGTAGCGGCGGAAGAGCTGGATCAGATTCTTGACCGCGGCGCGATCGCCGTCGCGCGTGTGGCGGTCGCCGACCTCCAGACCGATGGCCTTGCGCACCTCCGCCCGCGGAAGCGGCAGTGCCGCTTCGCCGTCGACGGCGATTCCCACGATCAACGTCGGTTCGCCCTCGTCGATCCGGAAGATGACGTCGACCTCGCCCGGACTCCGGTCGTTCACCTCCGCCTCGACGCGTACCGACTCGAAGCCCTCGTGACGATACGCGCGGCGCACGCGCTCGGCCGATTCGTCGAGCAGCGTCTCGTTCAAGAGCGCGTTCTCGCGAACCCGGATGAGCCGAAACAGGCGCGACTGCGACAGCGTCTCGTTGCCCCGTATCCACAACAGGTTGATCACCGGCCGGCGTACCAGCGCGATCGTTACCGCCACGCCGTCTTCCCGCGGCTCGGCCTCGAGGTCGATATCGGTGAAAATGCCCGTCTCGTCGAGCAGTGTCCGCGCCCGCGTCAGAGCGTCCGCGGCCAGCGGTTCGCCCGGACGAAACGGCAGCATGCCGCGCAGGCCGGCGACGTCGATCGGCGCCGCGCAGCGGATCTCGATTGCCCGCACCGGCAGCGCCGCCGCCGGCTCGCCGTCGCCGCAGGCCGGTGCGGCGCGCAGTCCGAGCACGATCGGCAACAGCACGAGCCCGATCAGGCGGGAAGCGTCAGGGCGCATCGACGGGCGGGTCCAGATTTCCGAGGCCGCGCAACAACGAGAACGGCGAGCCGCGAAAGTTGTAGCGCAGGGTTCCGCCACCGCCGAACGCCCCCGCCTGCGAGGTACTCTGGCTCTCCCAGGTTCCGTAGACCGAGAATCGCCGTCCCAACCGGTAGTCCAACGTTACGCGCGTCAGCGTCTCGACCAGGGTATTCGAGGCCGTCACTCGCAGGTCCTCGGTCAACTGCTTGCCGACGGTCACGCGCGGCAGCACCGGGCCGGTGTCCTCGACCCGCCCGGTATCGAGCTCGAACAGGTCGAGACCGATGGTCTGCGACAGGAAGTCCTGAAAGCCGCGCGTCGGCACGAACGCGAGCGCGCTGGCCGGACTGAATCCGGTTTTGTCCTGCGCCGCCTGCTTCGCGGTTCGCCCGGTCGCCACAAGGCTCAGGATGTCGTTCTGCGTCAGGCTCGGATCGTCCGAACCGAGTTGCACGCGCGGCTGATCGGCCGTGCCGGTCACTGTGGCAGTTACGAGATAAAGACCCTCCTTGGTCAGGATCTGGGTCTCGGCAGACAGGTTGAGCACGGGATTGATGCGCGTCGGATCGCGGAAGTCCACCGCGCCCCCGGTGACGGTGAACACCCGCTTGTTCACCGTCACGTCGCCGCTGACGACCTGGACCACACCGGTCACGCTGGGCGCGTCGACGGTGCCCCCGACCCGCAGGTCGGCTTCCAACTCGGCCCTGGCGTAGTTGTTGTGGACAAAGATGCTGTCCGGAGCGCGGATGTGCAGATCGAGCGCGACCACCCGGGCCGGCGCTTTCGCCGCCGGCGGCGGCGCCAGTTGCCCCTTCAACCACGGCAGAAAGTCCGTGATCTCGACGTCCCGTTCGTACAGGACGTAGTCGACGTCGACGCCGCCGCGCACCAGGATTCTCTCCCAGCTCCCCTCGACGGCACCGCGTCCCGAAAACCGCTCCTCGAGCCACTCCGGCGCCGTCATGGCGACGTCGTCCACCTGCCAGCGCAGCGCCGGGCCGTGGTCGAGGTCGAGCGTTCCGTCGACGGCGAACGAGCCGCTTCCGGCCCGTCCGCGCAGCTCGCGCACCTCGATCACGGCACCCCGCATGACCACCGTGGAATCCACACCCGCCAGAACCACCGGCAACCCGGCATCGACGAGCCCGTCGCGCACCTGGGCCTCCCCGGCGAGGTCCCACACGCCGCCGGGCTGGTGGCGCACCCGGGCATCGACGGTGAACGGGCCGCTGGCGGACTGCACACCGGGCACTGCCAGTTCCAGCAGCACGAGGTCTCCATCGCCGTCGAAGCGGAGGTCGACAGAACCGCTCGCCGCCCACTCGCCGGCGACGGTCAGCCTGCTCTTCGGCCCTTCCAACACGGCGGAAACCACGGAGAAGCGCCCGCGATCGACCCGCACGACGACGGGTTCGCGGGCGCTGACCCGATAGTCGCCCCGGTCGACGTTGAGTTCGCTAACCGCGATCGTGCCGGTCGCGGCGTCGAAAGCGATGCCGCGACCGCGGAGGTCGACGGAGCCGGCACTGCGCACGGACAGCGCACCACCGGCATCAAGCAACGGCCCGACTTCGAGATCGCGCCAGCGCAGCGCCAGATCCGACACCGCGGTCGCCGCGGCCGGAATCGCCACACGCAACGACACCGCACCGTCCAGGGCGCTGCCGTCGACCGTCCAGCCACCGCCGCGGGCGACGCCCCGCACGCGCACTTCCCCGAAAGCGTGCCGCCGGACGGCAACGTCCGTCGCCGTCAGTGTCACCTCTCCGTCCAGACGCTCCGGTGCACCGCTCAACTGCCCTTCGACGCGGACCCTCCCGTCCACGCCTTCCGCACCGGCGAAGATGCTGGCCAACCGCAGCGGATCCGAGTCGACACGCAGATCGATGCGCTCCAACCCGACGCCGCTCCCGGCGATCGTAAGCGCCTCGGCCGCCGTTCGTTCGGCGCGCAGCCGGCCCTCCCACGCCGGTAGTGTCCCGGCCGCAAGCAACCGGACACTTCGGAACGGCTCCGCACCGACCCGCAGCCAGCGGGCCTCGACGTCGGCCTCGCAGCGCGCGTCGGCCCATGACCCGGTGCAGCGCCCCCGCCCGCTCAGGGTGCCGCCGCCGACCGGCAACCGGGTTCCAGTGACGGCTTCGACGAGACGCACCGTGCCGTCGCTGTCGAGCTCGTCGAGCCGCAGCGACCAGTCGTTACGCTGCTCCGGTTGTAGCGCCACGGTACCCGCAAACACCCCGATCCCTGCCGGCGTTTCGACGATCGTCTCGCGGGTGATCAAGCCCTCGGCGCCGATGGCGAAGTCGCCGTTGACCCGCCGGATCGGCGCCCCCCCGAGCGTCAGGTTGCGCCCCGCAACCGTGCCCCCGAACCCAGGGCGATCGACGGTCCCCGAAAACACGGCGTCGCCGCGCAGTTGCCCCGACGGCGCCAGGGCCACCACCGCCAGCGGCAATAGCGGGGTGGCGACGGCAACATCGTCGAGGTCGACGCTGACCCCGCCGCCGAGCCGGTCGTGGACGAGCATGAGCTCCCCGCCGATTCGGTTACCGGCCTGGCGCACCGCGAGGCGCACGGCCAGGTCGTCTTTGAGCAGGCGCACACTCGCGTCCCACGCGGCCTCGGCGCCGCTTCCGGCACCCGCCAACGACCGCATCGCGCCGTTGCCGAAGACGGTGAAATCGGGCGGATCGAGCTGCCCACGCATACGCGTCGTCCCGTCCATCCGGACCCGGAGTGGTACCTCGACCCCCGTGGCGGCGAGGATGCCTTGCAGATCGAGGTCCTCGGCTTCGACGTCGACGCGAATCTGCACCTCCTTTTCGAGCAGCAAGTCGACGTCACCGTTCAGTTTGCCGGCGGGACCGACCATGCGCACTTCTTCGAAATGAAGGTTCACGTCGCGAAATCTCGCGCGCGCACTCAGGTCGCCGATCGGGCGGCCGGCGAGGGCGCCGTTCTCGATCACGAGGGTGGCATCGAGCACCGGCTGTGCGAGATCGCCCTCCAGCGCGCCCTCTACGGACGCGGTGCCTTCGATAAGGGCAAGCTCGTCGACGAGCACGCCGAGGATCCCCGGCCGGAACGTACCGCGTACGGCGACACGGCCGGCGGTCGCGGTTGGCGCGACGGTCGCCTCGATACCGTCGCCCACCACGCGTCCGTCACGCACGAACACGCCGGTATCGTCCACGCCCCCGTGCGCATCGACCGTATGGAGTCGCGCGCTGTACTTCCGGCGTTGCAGGTGCGCCTCGGCGACGCGCACTTCGCCCTCGACCCGGGCCGCTCGCCATCCCGTCTCGCCGCTCGCCTCGATGCGCTCGACGCTCAGCGTTCCCGGACCGTTATCCATGGGGAACCGCAGATGCAGGCCATCGACGACGCCGCGGTCGAGGCGCAGTGGAGGTAGCCACGGGGCGGCGTCGGTTTCGGACGCGGGCAGCGGTGGCAGCGCAGTGAGATCGGCGGCGACGTCCGTGATGCGCAGGTCGAACACAGGCCGCAGGGCGAGCAGGCTGCGCACGGGGGCGACCTCCAGGCGGAACCCGCCCAAGCGGAGCAGCGCCCCCTCGGGTCCGACCGTCACGTCGCGAAGGTCGAGTCCGGGGGGCGCCAGCGAGAGCCGCAGGCTACCGACGGTGGCGGGAGCCTGAGCGGCTGCGGCCAGGGCGTGTTCGATCTGCTCCTGCAGCGTCGCGGTCAGTCGCGGCGTCGCGCGCCACAAGACGACGGCGAGAGCGACCGCCAGGACAACGGCGGCCAGCAGGATGCGGAGGGTCCATTTCATTATTCCCCGACCAGTTCCTAATTCGGCGTCGCCTCGGAGAACTCGTACCGGACATCGACGAAGGAATCGACGGGGAACACGCACCCGACGGCCGGGTCGTCCCATCCCTCGGCTGTGCACGCTTCTTCCCGAACCACGCACGGCTTCGTTGCCGCCATCGGTCGCTCCTTCCGTCACCAACGCGCGAAGCACAGGAATGCTCATTCCCGGGCTTCGCGCAACGGCGAGCCGGTGGGGACACCGTGCGGGCTGAAGATGCCTGGCGTCGAAACCCGGGGAGGGGCGAGGCTACCGCCGATGGCTTGCCTCGATTCCGATTCCGATAGCGACCCCGACACCGACCCGACGCAAGCCCCCCAAGACCTCAAGACCCCAAGACCCCAAGACCCCAAGACCTCAAGACCCCAAGACCCCAAGACCCCAAGACCTGTTTCCTGGCGGCTCCCTTTCCACCCGGAAAATGCGCGCCCAGCGACCAATTCCAGGCCACGTTCGGGACCGAAGTACAGAGATTCCAGCGGAGTGCGGAGGTCAGACCACGGCAACCCCTTCGCACGTTGGCGATCGCGATCTGCACGCGGGTGCTCACGGCGGCTGCACCACCTTCAGCCGCGGGAAGTAGCGGCGCAAATACCCCCGGTCGACCGCGGCAATGCCATCAGCCTGCTTCTCGGCGCGAGCACCGACCGGGAAATCCGGCAGCGGGTGTTCGCGCGGCCCGCCTTCCCGACGATAGGCGCGAACGATACGCCCCGCACGTCGCGCCGCCTCGATCGACGTCGGACTGAACACGATTCCCAGCGCCGTCAGGCAATCGTGAAACGTGCGGTCATCGAGCAGCAATGCGTAGAACTCGGCCGCGACGACATCGCAAATGACCACATCTCCGGCGCGCCGCGCTTGCACCGGGACGTCCAACCATTCCGTCGCCTCGGCTTCGCCCGTGGCGATGGCGATGAGCACCGAGGTGTCGACCGCGATACTCACGAGCGCCGCCGGCAAGACATGGCGTTACCTAATTCCTATACTTCTCGGTCTTCCACGCCCCCCCCGGGGTCCGCGTCCTCACCCGGAGGACGGCGCCGAGGGCCCCGCAACCCCGGCGCCGATCGACCCGGCGGCTCTGTCGTAACGCCGAGTACGTGGATCTCGGGGCTTCCCCATGATGCGACGACGGTTCGTAACGGCGCTGAATCAGACCGCCGCCGCGCCCGGTTGCCGATTGCGAACGCGCGTGCACGGTTGCGGGGCACGCAGGTGTCTCGTCAGTTCCCAGCGAGAGAATGCGGGAGCGTAGCGCGCCGGTTTTGCGGTCGAAAACGAAGCCATGGACGAGAAATCGGCCCGCTCCGGTGACCGAATGCCAGCGATTACCGCGGGTTGTCGTGGTGCGACCCGCTTGAATGTTTAACGCACTCCACCTGCGGGCGCCGCCGAGCCGGCCTCTTCGCCGTACTCGTACTCGTTCACGTACTCGTACACGGCCACT
>JAKLJW010000049.1 GCA_023150935.1 Candidatus Binatia bacterium
AAGACATCGGCTACTCAGGGCGATCGGGTCATCGAGAAGGCGCTCGGGACGAACGGCGGGGCACAGCCGCTCCATGGCCTGAAGATGTCTTCGCACCGTGCGCGCAAACGCGGAAATCGCAAATCGGCACCTGCCGCCCGCGAGTCTGTGAGCTTTCCTCCGGGCCTCGGACATCGGGCGTCTGGCTTCAGGAGAAACCGAGGGACCCCGGACCCGAGGCGTGAAACTCGAAGCCCGAGGTCGGTCTCTTCACGAACTCTGCGTTCCCTTTCTTCCCGATGGCGTCAACGACGGCGACGACCGCGCGGCGCAGGCCGACGCTGCTGCGGGCTTCGCCGCAGGGCCTCCGCGACGAAGCACATCGCTCCGGCCAGGTCGCGAATCGGCGATGCACTCACGTTGGTCGCGCTCCGGACGTGCACGTGGTGCGGATGACTGGGAAGGTCGGGCCAGGGCCCGGAGTTGTCCCACCGCCGGCGCAGCCTTCCCTCGCTGGTCTGCCAATGGTACGCGTACTTCCGGGTCCCATCGCGAAAGAGGTAGTCACGCACGTGTACCACCGACCCATCGCGAAGCGCGATCGATGCACGTAACTCGTGGGCTGCCTCGAGGTAGCGAAATCGTTCGATGGTGACTTCGTGAATGACGTCGGCGTGCTGCGCAAGAATCTCATACAGCACGGCGGAGTTCCTCAACGCGAGGCGCCCAGTACTCCATCCCCTCGTGCGCAAAGCGCCACGCCATCAGGTCTTCCTCCGCTTCGAAGCGCTCGTGTCCGCACTCCTTCTTGAGGCGACGCTCGAATGCGTCGAGCGACATCCGGTACTTCTTTTCGAAACGGGCACACTCCTCGCGGAACTGCGCGAGCTGCGTAGCCGCCGTCAACAGAGTGAATTCCCTGAGCGCGGCGTCGGCGGAGGGGAACCCGAGTTGGCGGAGCAGGCGAGCCTTGCGCTTCGGATGCATAGTACGCTCCGTACCCTGCTATCCCCAGGCCTGCAAGCCGCGCCCGGGCACAGCGCAGGCGGTTTGGCAGCGATCGGATCGGCGTTGGAATCGGAAGTCGGTATCGGGATTGCGAGCGACTTCCTGAGTCGCGCCGCCGCTGGCGCAAGGCGGAAGCCCCCACTCACCTTCGCCACAGCCAGAGCAGAACGCTGAGCACGATACTGAGGACGATGCACGTTACGATCGGGAAGTAGAAGGTTACGCGATCGCTCCTGTACACGATGTCGCCCGGCAGGCGGCCCAGCCACGGGATCCTGGGGCCGAGCAGCAGCACTGCCCCGGCGATGACGAGAATAATGCCGAAGAAGATGAGAGTGCGGCCGAGGTCGGACATGAGCCGGGGGGCGTTTGGCAATCGGTTGAGCAGTCCGTACTGACCTGACCCTTATCGGTCGCGCTTGTCGAACAACCCTCCCTGGGCACTCGGGGTTGGCTGTGGTGTGCGTCCGAAGTGCGCGTACGCCCGCTGCGTGGCCATGCGTCCTTTCGGCGTGCGGTGCAGGTAACCTTCCTGGATGAGAAACGGTTCGTAGACGTCCTCGATGGTGTCGCGCTCTTCGCCGATGGCGGCGGCGAGGGTTACGACCCCGACCGGCCCGCCGCCGAACTTATCAATGATGGCGAGGAGGAGACTGCGGTCCATCTTGTCGAACCCGCGCCGGTCGACTTCGAGCATGTCCAGCGCCTCGTCGGCGACCGCGGCCGAGATTGCGCCGCTCGCCCGTACCTGTGCGTAGTCGCGAACGCGGCGGAGCAGGCGGTTGGCGATGCGCGGCGTGCCGCGCGAGCGACGCGCAATCTCGATAGCCCCGCTCTCTTCGATGGGAACCGCCAGGATGCCGGCCGATCGGGCAATGACGGTGGCCAATTCCTCGGGGGTGTAGAAGTCGAGCCGGAAGTCGACGCCGAAGCGATCCCGCAGCGGCGAGGTCAGCAGACCCTTGCGGGTTGTCGCGCCGATCAAGGTAAACGGCTTCAGGTCGAGCTTGATCGAGCGTGCCGAGGGGCCCTGTCCGAGCAGGACGTCGATCTGGAAGTCCTCCATGGCCGGGTAGAGGATCTCTTCGACGACGCGGCTGAGCCGGTGGATCTCGTCGATGAACAGCACGTCGCCGCGTTCGAGGTTGGTCAGCAGGGCGGCGAGGTCGCCCGGTCTTTCGATGATCGGTCCGGCCGTGCACCGGATGTTGACGCCCATTTCGCGGGCAATGATGTAGGCCAGCGACGTCTTGCCGAGGCCGGGGGGACCGTGCAGGAGCAGGTGATCGATGCACTCGCCGCGCTGCCGTGCCGCTTCGATGGCGATGCGCAGGTTCCTCTTGACGTTTTCCTGGCCGACGTACTCTTCCAGCGACGGCGGACGCAGTGTCCTGTCGAGAGTAGCGTCCTCGTCGGTTTCCGCGGCGCCCACCAGGCGGGTTTCGTCGATCATGCGGTTACCCGTTTGAGTGCGGTGCGAATGATCGCTTCGAGGTCACTCGCGCCCGTTGCCGCGGCGGTCCGGACCGCGCGTTCGGCGTCCGGGCGCTTATAGCCGAGGTTGACGAGGGCGGAGACGGCCTCGGCCTCGACCCCGGTGACCAGCGTGCTGGCGGACGGGCCTCGTCCGCCGCGGGCTGCGGCGACCTTGTCCCGCAGCTCGACGACGAGGCGCTCGGCGGTCTTCTTGCCGACGCCCGGGATGGCCACCAGCCGGTTGAGGTTCCCGCTTTCGAGCGCCGCTTCCAGTTCCTCCGCGGCGGTGCCGGACAGGATGTTGAGGGCGAGCCGCGGTCCGATGCCCGAGACGCCGAGGAGAAGCAGGAAGAGGTCGCGCTCGACGCGATCGAGGAATCCGAAGAGCTGGAGGGTATCCTCGCGGACGTGGGTGTGGATGAGGAGCTGCACCGGGTGGCCCGGTTCGGGTAGGCGGCAGAAGGTGTTCAGGGAAACGAACACCTGATACCCGACGCCGTGCACGTCGACGACGAGGTACTCGGGGCTCTTGTGGGCAAGGGTGCCGGCGAGCAGCGCAATCATGGGCGGATGCGACGACTGTATTCGGCGGCGCGGCGAGTGTCGACTCGATTTCTTGCCGAGCGTGTGGCGGCACTCCGAGATACGGCGGCGTCGCGAGCGGTGGCGCTGGAGATATGCGCCGCGAAACGGGAAGTGTGCAGGTGGCAGATCGCCGCCGCCAGCGCGTCGGCCTCGTCGGAGGGAATGGCCGCGGAAAGTCCGAGCAGGCGGCCGACCATGACCTGCATCTGATCTTTGGCGGCGCGGCCCTGACCGGCGACGGCAACCTTGATCTCCGCCGGGCTGTATTCGCTGACGGGGACGCCGGCCCGGGCGGCGGCGACGAGGATCGCGCCGCGGGCCTCGCCGAGCCGGAACGCGCTCTGCACGTTCTCTCCCACGAAGGTTTTTTCGAGGCTGATGCACGCCGGTCGGTAGGTGGCGAGTACGTCCGCGGCTCCGTCAAAGATACGGGCCAGACGTTCGGGCAGGCTTCCGGCGGCGCGCACGACACCGCCGGCGACGAATCGTAATTGTGTCCCGGCATCGTCGACCACACCCCAACCCGTAGCGACCGTGCCTGGATCGAGTCCGAGCACCCTCATCCGCCTCCCCTCCGTCGTCCGGCTCCACACTGGCCGGTGCACTAAGCACTCCGTTGCAGTAATCCGGCGACGTATTCCGTTCGCCCCGAGTAGCGCCATCTGTCCGGCGGCGTATCGAGGGGCGGGGTCGCAAAGCCGCTCACCAGGCTGGCCCCTCGATACGCCCCTGAGAAAACGGGGCTACTCGGGGCGAACGGAAAGCGTCGTACGGAATACGTCGCCGTAATTGTGCCCATCACCACTAAGCGCTCAAGCGTTCGATGTCCTCCTGCAAGAAGTCGGCGTTAGAGGCAACGCTCTGGACGTCGTCGTGATCGTCGAGTTCCTGCAGTAACCGCATGGTTTGCTCGGCTTCGCGGCCGGTGAGGCTCGTGGTGTTGTCGGGCAGCAGCGCCACCTCCGCGTGGGCCATTGGGACGCCGCCGCGGGCAATGGCGGCTTTGACGGATTCGAAGGCTTCCGGGGCAGTGAGCACATCGAAGCCGTCGGCGGTGGCGTTGACGTCCTCCGCTCCGGCGTCGAGGGCGACTTCCATGAGCCGGTCCTCGTCGACGTTGCCGGGTTCGACGGCGATCACGCCGCGCTTCTTGAACATCCAGGCCACGCATCCCGCGGTGCCCATACTGCCGCCGCGTTTTTCGAAGAGCCGCCGGATTTCGGAGACGGTGCGATTGCGGTTGTCGGTCAGTGCATTGACGAGGACCGCGGCGCCCCCGGCGCTGTAGCCCTCGTAAGTGACCTCCTCGTAGTTGGCGCCTTCGACCTCGCCCGTGCCTTTCTTGATGGCACGTTCGATGTTGTCGTTCGGCATGCTTGCCTCGCGCGCGGTCAGTACCGCCGTGCGCAGGCGCGGATTGCCGTTGATGTCGCTGCCGCCAAGTCTTGCGGCGACGGTGATTTCCTTGATGAGCTTGGAGAAGAGCTTACCGCGTTTGGCGTCCTTGGCGGCCTTCTTGTGTTTGATGGAACTCCACTTTGAATGGCCGGACATACCGCCTCCGGGGATGGATCCAGGGGTGTCAGAGCGTTAGCACGGGCTGTTGGGGGAGTAAACCGCGGAGGGCGGATTGCCGGAAGCGGGAGTTGGGATATCGGGCGGCAACGCTGCGACACCTCGACAACCCGAACACCCCGGTAATCGGTCAGTCCGCCAGGACGAGGAGAGGACGCAGATGCCACAGATGCCATCCACCACGATTCCCCTGGGTGCCGGCGGCCATGGCCGCGAGTTCCCCGCCCTCGACCCCGCCGTCCGTGACGTCATCATGGACCGCTTCAACAAGGACAACCGCTTCTTCCCGGGACATCTCGGGGTCCGGGTTGTCGAGGCGAGGCGCGGTTACGCGCGGCTCGAAGTCGAGAACCGCCAGGAGTTGATGCAACCCGCGGGCGTGATGCACGGTGGTGCCAGCTTCGGCCTGGCCGACACGGCGGTCGCGGCGGCCCTGGCCAGTTTGTACGAAGCGGGGACGCTGCTGCTGACCATCGAGATGAAGATCAACTATCTGGAGCCGATTCCTGCCGGTTTGGTGGTAGCCGAGGCGTATGTCTTGCGCGCCAGCCGCCGCAGCGCGTACGCCGAGGTGGATATCTGGGCAGAGGGCAAACTCGCCGCGCGTGCGAGCACGACGTATATGATTAAGGGGTCTTGAGGGTCCTGGGGTCCTGGGGTCCTGGGGTCTTGAGGTCCTGGGGTCCTGGGGTCCTGGGGTCTTGAGGTCCTGGGGTCCTGGGGTCCTGAGGGCCTGGGGTCCTGAGGGCCTGTACGCCTGAGCCCGGCGGCCCGACTAATCCAGCCTGCGGACGCACAACCTCACCCCAAGACCCCAAGACCCCAAGACCTCAAGACCTCAAGACCTCAAGACCCCAAGACCCCAAACATCTCCACGTCAACCATCTCGCAGATCGCGTGACCTATTAGGATGTGGGTTTCCTGAATGCGCGCGGTATCGGTCGTGGTCGTTACGGAAAGGACGATATCGGCCAGTTCTGCCAATCGGCCGCCCGGTCCGCCGGTGAGACCGATCACGCGGATCCCGAGATCGCGGCAGGCGGTGGCGGCGGCCACGACGTTGGCGGCCTGACCGCTGGTGGAAATGGCGATGGCGACGTCCCCGCGAGTGCCGAGGGCCTGGACCTGTTTTGCGAAGACGTATTCGTATCCGTAGTCGTTGGCGATACTGGTCAGGGCTGACGTATCGGTGGTCAGCGCAAGGGCGGGCAGCGGCCGCCGTTCGAGTTTGAATCGGTTCACGAACTCGGCGGCGATGTGCTGGGCGTCGGCGGCACTGCCGCCGTTGCCGAACAGCAGCAGCTTGCGGCCATCGCGCAATGCCGTAGCGATCAGTTCGATCGCGGCGATCAGCTTATCGCGGTGATCCCGCAGAAACCCCTGCTTGGCGGCGATACTGGCTGCGAAGATATCTTCGATTGCACGGCGCACGTGGTTCTTCTTACGAGACCTGGAAGCGAAGTCCAAGCCCTCCCGCACCGCGAGACGGTTTCAGTTCGCCGACCGGCTGCGCTTGCTCTTGCCCTTGGCGACGACAATCGGCTTGCCGGTCGTCTTACGCGACGTCTGGACCGAGCGTTTCGAGGCATGGGCACGGGTCCGGGATGGGCGTGCGATTTTACCGGCGCTGCGCGAGCGTTTGGCTGCGATTGCCGTTCTGGCGGAGCGGTTCTTGCCGGCGCTGCTGCGGCTGCGGACCGCACGTTCCTGCAGGTCGAGCATGGCGCGCTGGCGCTGAAGGGCAGCGCGGGCTTCGAGTTCGTCCGCGTACGCGGCGTAAGCGACCTTGAAGCTTTCCTTGGCGCCCTTCGGCAGGCGGACCCGATAACCGTCGGGGGGCGTTACGCCACGGTGCAGGGCGGGGTTCAGTTCCTTGATTTCCTCCGGCGAGGAATCGATCAGGCTGGCCACCGTCGACAGCGATACCGACCCGTCGACTTCGACCACGTCGTACGCGATCGGCTCGGCCAGCGGGCGATCGAACTCGTAATCTTCCGGCCGCTCGGCGATCTGCAGGGCGGCGAGGAACTTCGGTACGTAGTCGCTGGTTTCGCGGCAGAGGTAGCCGCGTTCGCTCATCTCCCAGAAATCCTCGGCATCGCCGCGGGAGAGAATGCCGCTGATCCGGTTCTCGCCGGTATTGTACCCGGCAAGGGCGAGGTGCCAGTCTCCGAACATGCCGTACAGATCGCGCAGGTAGCGGGCTGCGGCATGAGTCGATTTGATCGGGTCGCGTCTTTCGTCGACGTACCGGTCGATGCGCAGGCCGTAACGGCGGCCCGTGCCGGGAATGAACTGCCAGGGTCCTACCGCACCGGCTGGCGAGCGAGCACTGTTCTTGAAGCCGCTTTCGATGAGCGGAAGGTAGACCAGTTCCTCAGGTACGCCCTCCTGGGCGAGTATCGACGACATGCGCGGCACGTATCGTCCGCTACGCGACAGGGCGATGCTGAACGATTCACGCCATCTGGTCTGGAACTGGGTCAGGAAACCGTCGACCCGGGGATGTTGGAAATCGAACGCCTGGTCGCCGGCTCCCGGCAGACTGCGCACGCCCCCGGCTCCGGCGGATGACGGGGGGTACAGCGGCCTCAGGGCCCCCCACTGGCCATCGCGTTGCGCCCAGGAGTACGGGTTCGGTGCCGCCGGTTGTTGCTTCGCCGCGCATCCGGCGATGCCGGATATTGCGAGAGCCGCGACGAGCGTTGCGAAGTTCTTCGACCTCATGTGGTCCTCCCACGTTCCAGTGATGCCGTTGCCCGGGTGGGGAAGAGCCAAAGGCGCCCTCGGGCAACATTGTTGACGTTCTACACGCGAGTTCTCCCTGATGGAGTGATCCGCATTTCCACGGTTTGCCTGGGTTGGGTAGCAGGTGCACTACCTGAGCTCTGCCGTATCCGCCGCCACATCCGAACGCCCATACATCATTCAATACGGCCCCGCTGCGGTACCTGCGCCGGCGCCAATAAAGCTACCTCTCCCCAGCCCGGTCGGGATGGGGAAAGCGCACGCACCTTTCCGAGCCTCGGAGGGTGTACCACAGCCCCCCCCGCCTTGTAAAACCTATGTTGCAAAAAATCGCCGCGCGGCGTGCCGGGAAACCCCGACTCTCGAGACTGTCGATAAACGGCCAAACCCGGCTTCGACAAGCTCAGTCTGTGCTACTGGTTCGCGAGTTCGCCGCATGGTGCGAAGAATTCCGGAATGCGGATTTCGGATTGCGGACGACGGATTCATGAGTTCCGCAATCCGCATTCCGCAATGGGTTGCGGGCGAAGCCCGCGCTGAGCGGTGGTGGGATTGATTTCACTGGGTTTTCCCCGCTCACCCTGAACTACTATCGCCGCAAGTCTGCGTACGGCGCGAAGAAATCTTCAGGCCACGGAGCGGCAGTGCCTTCCCGTTCGTCCCGAGTAGCGCCTTCTTCTGGCGCGTATCGAGGGACAGGCGCGGCAGGGGCGCGCCCCTCGATACGGAGCCCGGGGGAAGGGCTCCTACTCGGGGCGAACGGGCTGGTTGTTCGCTTTGGGTTGCGGGCGGTAGCCCGCGCTGAACTACTATCGCCGAAAGTCTTGCCGTGGTGCGCAGAATTCAGATGGGGAGGGCGAGGCTCTCGCCGAGCCGTCGTCAGACCGTTGCGGCTCGGCCGGCGCCTCGCCCTCCCAGAGGCATTGCTGGTCAGGCGATGGGTTGCGGGCGCCAGCCCGCGCTGAACTCGTCGAAGGGTGAACGGGAGTTTATCGACAGTCTCGAAAGCCGGAATCCGGTTGGGGTGTTTCCACCTCTGGACCCCAGCCTGCGCCGGGGTGACGAGTTCGCGTCCCGGTTCTGGGTTGCGAGCGGCAGCCCGTGCCGGGCGGAACACGAAGAAGCCGCCGTGATCTTCCTTGACCAGCTCAGCCGACCGCATCAAATCCCTTTCCGCGACTGAAGAGACGCGCGACCGGACCAACCCCCCTCCCAGCTCTCCGCTGCCCGCTCCCAATCACCCGTCCTCATCCGGTCAGCCGGGCCAGTTGTTCCTCGGCGTGCTTGGCTTTGGCGGGCAGGCGGCTCATGCGCGTGTACGCGGCGCGCGCGGCGGCAACGTCGCCGTCGCGTTCGCACAGGCCCGCGAGAGCCTCGAGCGCGTCGGCATCTTCGGTGAGGTATTTTCGCCGGCGGAACTCGGCGGCCTCCTGGTACGCGCGGCGGGCCTCGCCGACGCGTCCGGCGGCTTCGTGGACCTGGCCGATGTGCAGCAAGGTGACGTGACGGCCGCCGTGATCCTTGAGGAGCGCGCTCTTGTACATCTTGAGGGCGCGGTCGTGTTGGCCGCGCCGCGCCGCGCAATCGCCGAGCAGGCGCCAGACGTAGGGTTTGCGATGATGAGCGCGGACGTGCAGCTCGATCCACTGGGCGGCGTCGTCGACGCGGTCCTGCCGCAGGGCGATGTCGGCCAGCAGCGCGAACACGAAGTCGCGGTCGCCGCGGTGTGGAGCGTCTACCGCGAGGCGCAGGGCGCGTTCGGCGTCGGCGAGTTGGTTCTGAGCGACGAGCACCTTGGCGGCAAGGAAGAACTTGAACACCGGTGCGACGTGGTGTTTTTCGCCGTCGAGGCGGATACAGCGGAACACGGCGCGGCGGGCCTCGGTGTAGCGGCCGAGGCGGTACTGCGAGCGGGCCAGACCGTAGAAGGCGCGCACGTACTTGCCGAAGTGGCGGTGCGCGGGGTTGCGGTCGGCGGCGGGAAGGGTTTCGAAGAGGCGCAGCACCTCGCGGAACTCGCGCACGGCGACGACGTCCTTCTGGGTAAGGATACTGGCGTGGTAGACGGCGAGCCGATAGCGGTCCGGCAAGGAGTCGGAGCGCAGGCGCAGGGCCTCGCCGACCCATCGTTCGAACGCCTTGCGGTAGGGTTCGGGGTCATCGAGGCGCGGCTTGCGGATCTTGTGTTGCATGAGCGCGTCGTAATGGATGTAGGCGAGCGAGCTGGCCGTGCGATGTACCGGTTCGAGTTCCCACGCGCGCAAGAGGACGTCGCGGGCTTCGATGCAGCGATGGAGCTGGGAGAGGGCGAAGGCGACCTCGTCGGCGAGGCCGAGCCATTCGCGGCCCCAGCCGGCGGGCAAGTGTGTGGCAAGACCGGCGATAGCGGTCCAATCGTTACGCCGCTTCAGGTCCGCGGCGAGCTGGCGCAGCTCCGCCGGGGAGCGCGGCAGTGCGGTATCCTTGAGGGGCTCGGTCATGGTCGCCGCGGCGTTCCGGGAGAGACCGGATCGCACGTGCGGTGACGCTACCGCGGCGGTTCTGGAGGGCTCAACGGGGTCGGCGCAGACGGCAATATTGGCGTTTCAGGGTGGGGCGACGAAGAACGCGCGGCCCACGCTCGACGTTGACCACAGTCACGGCCCAACGCGCTGAGCCCGAGGGCCCAGAAATGGTCGGGATGCGTTTCGTCCGGCCGCAGAACGTAGCACGGATCGGCAAACACAGTCGACGCTTCTTCGAACGACACGCCGTGTCTTGCCTTGTTCGCGGTAGCCTTGTCGGCATCCCACTCGAAATCTCCGTAGACGACGGTCGCCATGGCCCGGGCTTCGACGCATTACCACGGGAGGCGCGGGAACTCAGGGCGATGAACCGTCGAGGGTAGGAATGCGAGCGTCAGGTCCAGCATGCGAGCTGCGCGTTCCTTACCCATCGGCTGGATGCCGTGCGCGAGTATGGAGTCGTTTCGAGCCCCCTGCAGTTGGCTGACCTCCTCGTACCGTGCAACGAACTCTTTCCCGACCGCGTCGTCAACGGCGGCCAGCGCGCGGTACGTGGCTTCGAGCGGCAATTTCAACAAGCCCTTGTCGGCAGCCGCGTATCGCGAGACGTATTCGGCGCGCACTCTCTCGGGTAGAACAGTGGGCGGTACCTTGTTCGTCGGGTGGGCAAATTCGGCTTCGAAAGCAATCTGGCCACGCATCTCGATGGCCCGGTACAGGCGTGCGACCGCGTCGTCGTACTTGCGCTCGGCAAGGCGGCGTTCGGCATTAGCTACGAGATCCCCGACCAGCGGCATGCGGAGGTTGTGGAACCCGTTCGTGTCGCGGTCCAGCGACTCGAGAAACCTGACGTTCTCCGCTGCCTGCGAGAGTACATTCGAATACTCGCCGGCTTGCGCCGCACGAACCAGCTCCTCCAGCCGATGCCGGCCCTTGCCCAGTTCACGCCGAGCAGTGCGGTGGTCGAAACGATCCCAGGCTGCATAACCAACCAGGAGATCTCGAACCGCGTCGAGCAGGGCACGGTGGGGCTCCTGCAGCTTGGGGAGCAGATCGCCCATCATCACCGCCGCTGCATCATACTGGTGCGAGTTGAAGTGCTGTGCGATGCGACGCTTCTCTTCAACCGCAAACAGCTCCAGGGGATTACGGTCTATGCGCCGTCGTTCGCTTCCAGACTCGACTACCCCGAGGCCATCCTTGGTGCGGCGGTCGCCGCCTACATACGAGAACCGCACGCCGTATGCGGCGGCTGCCATAGCTACGGCAGCGCTCATGACCTTGGTTCCACCAGTGTAGTCGATCAGCATCTCGGACTCCGGGAATCCTTGCCGGCGCACGCGCTCGATGCACGCCAGAGCCTTGCGGTAGCATTCAACGAGATCTTCCGCGGAGTCTACGATCTCCTTTTCGTCCTTGAACGCCCCGCCGGTGCTGACTTTCACCGCGTCCTTGATCTTCGCGATCTCGTCTACGCTACGGTGAGAAGCAAGGAAACAGACGAATTCCGGCTTCTCTTCTCCGAGGGTAACCGCCAGCGGCTCCGCGGAACCACCAACCGAGACGATCATTGCGCGCGCCATCTCTCCTCCTTGCCAATCATCCTCGGTTGCGCGGCCGCCATCCCCAACCGATAGCGGCCGAAGCCGAGCGCGGTGCCTTTGCCGACCTGCACCTGCTCGCCGAAGCGGAGTAGCGGCCAGAGGGTGCGGAGTGCGGGGCCGCGCCAGTGTACGCTGCCCATGAGACCGGGCCAGGACATGCGTTGGCGTTGGCGGGCCGAGTAGCGGGTGACATGGACCCGCCGCAGTTCGGCGGCGGCGACGGCGATGCCGGTGGCCAGGCGTTCGCACTCGGCTTCGTCGACGGCGGGCGTTCCCGATCCGAACAGGACGCTCAGCGCGTTGGCACGGCGCGCCAGGGTGGCGATGAAGACGGGGGGCGGTACGGTGTCGATCAGCTTGCCGTCGCGCTTGAGGCGCAGCGGGGTGATGAATTCGATGACCGCGGCCTGCGGCGGTTCCTCGGCGCCGGCGCTGCCCGCCGGAGCGACGATTGGCGCTTCGTACGTATCGGTGGCGCCGTCGTAGACGACGTGCGAGCCGTCGGCGGTGGTGACGCGAGCGAGGCGCAGCGCGGGGCGCGCCATGCGCTCGGCGGGGTCAGCGGGTTCCTCGGCCGGCAAGCCGAGGCCGCGGCGGGCGAGGCGTTGGAGGGCGACGACGACGATGGGCAGCTCGTCGATGGCGCGGCCGACCAGCGTGAGACGCACGGGGATCTCGGCGTCGGCATCGAGGCGGACGGGATGCCCGGAGGGGCGGGTCCAGCCGGGTTCGGGGCCGACGACGAGGGGGCGCGGTGCCTGGTCGCGGATGCCGGCGGCGAGAAGGGTGTCGTCGGCAGGAGCCGGGGTGTCGAAGAGCAGCGGGTAGGCGCAGCGGGCGAGGAGCGGGCACCCGGCACAGGTCGGACGGCGGGGAAAGACGCAGACGGTTCGGTAGACGGCGCGGCTCAGCGCACCATGCACGGCAGAGCCGAGGAATGGCGGGAGGCGCTGGGGGGAGCAAGTGATGAAGGTGGTAACTAACGAGAGGGCTGACGGCATTTCGAGACACGACACCACGGGCACGACGGCGACCGTCCCACCGGCGGGCTCAGGCGGCATGCAGCTCCCGACCTTCCCGAAGGGCGGCGCTGACGAACGATCCGACCGCGTCGCACAGCGCGTCCACGTCTTCGGGTGTCATGACGATCACGTCAACCGGAACGCCGATCCCGAAAAGGGCGCGGTGGATCTCCTGCGCGAGCTGGCGGCGGTGCGGCACGCCGGCCTTGACGACGAGAACGTCGAGATCGCTGTCCGGGCCAACCGTCCCTCGCGCCGCCGAGCCGAAAAGGATGATGCGATCCGGGTGTGCGACGGCCACGATGCGTCGCACAAGCTCGGACACTGCTGCAGGCTCCCTGTCGTGCATCTGGGATCTCGTCATGGGAACGCTCTCAGCGTATCTGGACCGGTTGCCCGTTGCACGAGCGCAGGTAGTCGTCGACTCGACTCCATTCCGGCGGCGGGTTGCGGTGTGACCCGTGCGGACGAATGGCACTCTCGATGGAACTCGAACGCATGAGCGTCTGAACGGCAACGAATCTGCCATCCAGCAGTGTCTCGAGGTGAATCCACAGCGGCGATGCGTGCCGTACGCCAGAGCCGGTGATTTTCGGTTCTCCGGATCTTGGTTTCATGTAAGGAAGGCCCAACAGGGCGCTCTTGAACCCGCGGAGGCCGCGCATCACCTCCGCTCGGGCCGCCTCCTCGTCCTTCGACTCCTTCAGTGCCACGACCTGGATCTGGCTGTCGTCCGCCGAGCTCGCCCGCAGCATCGAAAAGGGTGGCCGGGCACTTCCCAGCCCCCCGTGCGATGCAAGGCCCCTACGAATCGCCCGACGAGCGGTCGACACTCCCTCCTCCAGGTGCTTCCGGAGCGCTTCGACACTCTGGTGTGACTCGGCAAGCGGCAGCCCTGGCCTATTTGGTTCCAGCCCCTTCAAGGCAACGCTCCCGGCGCCGCGGCGAGAACGCTGCCCGAAGCCTCCGAGATGCACGGCGAGCCACAACGCAGCCACGGCGGCGTCGACTTCCTCGACCGCCATGGTCGGGTGGCTCGGGAACACCTCCACCCGGAACTCCTGTCCGGCCTTCATCGCGTTGCTCGGCGACGGGTGATCCAATCCTTTTCCATCCCTTGGATGATGAGGCAGGAGATTTCTGGCCGCAGACGCAAGCCGATCACACCCGCTCGCGCGGAACACGATGCCTTTGCCGAAGACCGTGGAGCCAAAGATCCGACCCTCGCGACAGTGGATACACTCGCAGGAATCGGATCCATCGCACTTGTACTGTACCGCGTCGCCGATCGCCGCGCGCCACCAGTATCGCGCCGCGCTCTTGATTGCCCCCGCGCGCACCTCGGCGGCCTTACCTGGCCCGTGCAGGAACATGGCCGTCGTAAGCTTGAGCGTGGCGATCACCTTCGTCGGCATGACTTACGCGCCCCCTCTTCACACCCGGCCCAGGATTTGGAGCAAGCGATGCTTCTTGGCCTGTTGTTTATCGGACAGTTTTCCGGTCCACTTTCCGACGCGTTTGTATGCGTCGATCAAGGGCGCGGCGAGCTGTTTCTGATCTTCATCGGACAGCTTCGGCAACTCGTTTCTGTAAATGGCGTCAATTCGTGTCACATCGCAATCCCGCAGATCTTCGATGGCTCGATCGAGCTCCGACATGGTCGCGAGCCGGGCCTGTCGCGCTTCCTCCGCTGCGCAACGTGCGACCTCCTCCCGAGCCTTCCGGGCCTCCGCCGCGGCTTTGACACGTTGCGCCTCGCGCTCCGCTTCAGCTTTCTGATCGCGCCGGAGCCGGCCGTACCCTATCGCCGTCTTCGCCCCGAAGCCGAGCCAGTCGCCGGCGTAGTCGCACGCGGCTTCGACAAGGCCGCGCCACGCGGTCGCCAACGATTCAGGGAGTAGGGGACTCGTTCGAAGCCGCACATGAAGCCGAACCTTCGACGCGGGAGGCACCGCCAGGAAGAAGATCGGATTCGGGTTGTCGTCGTCGGACGGCAAGCCTCTTCCCTCGTAGTATCGTCCGAAATGCGGGTTCATAATGTCGATCCGGAGGCGCCCACCGGCCGGATCGAGGTAGGCGTCCCAGAATTCCAGCGCACCAGCACTGTGCATATCTCCCAGCGCGTCCGACTGCGGTAGGCGTTCGAGAGCTTCCCTAACGTCACGGGTGCGGGAACACTCCAACACAGCAGGGGCCGAGGATAACCGGAGAAAGCCTTCGGCAAGGGCAATGGTCGCGCCGTCCAACCTTTCCCTGTAGGCGGCGCGCCACTTCCCGCGCTCCGCACGTACGGCCGCGGAGTCGTTTCGCTCGTCCCGACACAAGTACGCACTGTGCTGATCAAAGCCGAAAAGCCACCACACGGCCGGCACGCTCCAACCGCAAGGATCGTCCGCGAACAGCGCCAACTCCTCCGCTGCTCGGCGGAGGACGCCCTTGAGGGAACTCCCCGGCAGGTAGGGCAGGCCATACGGGTCCATAAAGGCGAATCCGTTTTCGAGGGGATGCTCCATTCCCATGCCGGTTACGAACGGACCATCCGTCAGATAGTCCAAAGACAGCATTCGTTCGCCCGCAATCGCCGCGAGGGCGTCCTGCCGTGACGCCAGTCCCCGCAGCCCGTTCAGGGTCGCCGGTCGCAGCTCAGAGGCACTGGCCAGTGCCCTATCCCGCTCCTGGGCAACGAGATCCCACGCCTCCGTCCAGCCACCGAAGTACAACCGAAACCGATGGCCCGGAGGAGCCTCGTCGAAGTTGCCGCCCACGTATGCCGGCACCGCAACCCGCACCGTCACTTCCCTTTCGGCACCGCAATCGTCGCGGCCCGTGCTGCGGCGAACTGCCGGATCCAGCGGAGGATCTCCAGGGCCTCCTCTGTCGCGCGCATGTACTGCTCGCTGCCTGTCGAATGCAGGTACTTCATCGCCTTACTGAAATCGGTGTCGAAGGTCTGCCCAGCCCGGGTCGACAGCCATTCCAGGACGTGCCTCATGAGATTCTCGTGGTGGCCGCCCTTTGACTGGAAGAACGCCAACGTCTGCATGAGGCCGTTCGACATGATCAACGCCGGCGCGCCCTTCGCCAACTTTACGTACCTATCGTCCGGCCGCTCGCCGACTTTCTGCCATGCGTAGGCGGCGCGCGTCTGATCGAGGCTCTTCAGTTCCGGCATCGCTCACTCCTTCATCGCCAACCGCAGCAGTACGTGTCCGCGGCCGGTCGTGGCATCGCCACCGACCTGCAGCAACCGACCGTCGAAACCGGGCGATTCGTTGTCCCCGGTGCCTCCACGAACTCGCCGCAAGATCTCCCCCGCTGGCATGCCCGGCTGCGCCGTACCGTTCCTGGACCCGACGCGCTCACGCGACGCCATCAAAAGGCTGACAAGCAGGGTCTCCGGGGGCAGGTTCTCGGTATAGAAGAGACCGCCCTCGTCGGCCGTTCCGGATTCGTCCGCGATGCGTACGTGCGGCTCTACGACGGTCGCGTTGTGCACGAAGTAGTTGAAGTTGTCGTCAGTGAGCAGCACCGTGTCCGCGCCAATCTTGTCGCGGAAGTACTCGCTCCCCACGCCGGCCGCGATCGCATTCTCTTTCAGCCACGCGCCGATCTTTCGTACCGCGTCCGTGTGCTGAGTCGCCGGTTGGAACTCGAACGTCTCCAGTACCAGGTTACCTGAACCGGGAGTCCTGAGTTGTTCATTGACGAGCGCGCATTGGCTACCGCTGAGGGTGGGTATCGAGTCCGCTACGGGATTGTCCAATCCGGCCAACTCGATCAGCCGCCGCAGCCGACCGAGCGCCGTGGGACACGTCGCATATACGTACGACCGTCGCAGACTTCGCACCGGGAACAGCACGAGCTGCGCATCGCCGACGCTCACTGCACCCGCGTGATCAGACGCATCGCCGGTGTCCGGATCGGGACCGAAGATCCGTTCGACCAGACCCTCCCGACCGCCCCAGAGCGCATTGGCCTCGTGCCGCAGCGCTCCCTTCAAGCCCGATCCCGCAATCATCGGATGCCCCGTATGACGCTCGCGCTGGATCGGGTTGTCGATCGCACCGATCGCCGTCCCCGCCCCCATGTGCACCGGACTGATCGCGTAGAGAAACATCGCTGCCTTACTCTCAAACATCGCGCTCACCCTCGCTCAGAGTCGTCCATCCCAATCGCCGAACCATACACTGTTGAATCCCTCGGGCCGTCGTGCACGCCACGCCATGTCGGGTTCCGTCTCGGCGTCCCACCAGCCGTCCGCCACGAGCTGCACCAGCTCGTCGGTCGAGCCCGCAAGGCGCTCGAACCAGTACACCGCTCCCGCGGGCACCGTCCGCAGTGCGGCCTTGGGCGCATGCCGTACGAGGTCCCAGCCACTGACCACCTCTGCCCGGCCGGTCGCCGCGGCTACGAGCCGCGCCCGTAAACCGCCGACCTGCAACACCAGACCATCGCCGGTCTCTTCGACCCGCGGCGGCAACCACCCGCGCCGAAAGATCCCGGGCGTTGCCAGCACGATGCGGAAACCGTCCCCGCGAGGTAGGTATCCCCACGGCGTCCAGTGCTGCGCCTGCGGCGCCCACCGCGACACCACCGCACCTCTGCCGTCCCCACCGAGACGGACGAGCCCATCGCGAGGCAACCGATCGCCCCCACCCCGGCAGGCCACCAGGAACGCCGCCTCCGGCGCCAGCGATACCGCGTCGGCGGCATAGAGCTTCCCGGGGCGGGTGGTGCGCCGGCCCGTGTCCAGCGCTATCCCCACACGCGCGTCTACCTTCCAGAGGTCGCTGGCTTCGAGCGCGGCACCCGAAGGAACGGGTTCGCCCTTCAGATGGGCGGCGAAGCCGTCCGCCGTCAACCATACGTCGGCCCTCGACTTG
Source organism: Candidatus Binatia bacterium (assembly GCA_023150935.1). Lineage (NCBI taxonomy): Bacteria > Candidatus Binatota > Binatia (SeqCode) > Binatia bacterium. The sequence continues at coordinate 17,385 of JAKLJW010000049.1, forward strand.
CCCGGCTCCGCACACCGCAGTACGGGCACGCCGGGAAGCGGGAAGCTGCCGCTCACACCGACCTCGGTAAGCCGCACGGGTTGGAGGGCGTGCAACGCTATCCTTTCCTTGCGCGCTCCGGTCCCGCCCGGCGCATCGGCTCCCTCACCGGTCGCCTCCATTGCCACCAGATCCGCCGGACAGGGGAAGCAGGGCACGTCTACTGACCGACCCATTTCACCCTGCCGGCGGAGGATCATCGCCGTTCCAGCAAGACGGAACGTTCCCGGTTCGGTTGGCGATCGACCGACCGCCGCGCGCACACCCTCATCCCTCACGTTGCCGCGCGAGAAGTCCGCGAACTCGACGCCGCCGTCGACCAGCATACGGGTGCGCAGGGCCCCCGAAAACAGCGAGGGCCAGGGCGGCATGACTGCCTCTCCGCTGCCGGTTTCGCCAAACAGACGATTCCCGCGCAGGTGCAAAATGTCGAGCGGTCGCACGGTCAGGAAATCCATGGCTCCCTACTCTCCGCCGCGCTCGGCTCGCGCCAGAAACTCCGCCACGCCGATCAGCTCTCGCAGGAAATCCGGCGCCGACGCCGCCCGCCCACTCTCGAACTCAACCACCGCCATGCCGGCGAGGTCGGCCGCCAGTTCGTCGATGTCCTTGACCGGCGTCTCCTTCTCCTTCCTTTGCCGCCGCATCTGGTAGGAAAGGTTGGTACGCAGCAAGCCTATGAAGTCATCCCTGTGCATAGGCGGCTCGGTCCGCCCCGGCCCCGGCGGCAATTCCGCCAGCCATGACGACATGTGATACGCGGCTCGGCGCGAAAGCCGAGCGTTGAGAACTCGGGACAGTCGAAGAAGCGCGCCGATCGGCGTCTGTGGGGCCGCAACACCCGCTTCGGACACGCGCCATCGGCTGGTGAAATGGGTCGTGCCGCCCGAGCGTTTCGCCAGCGCAATGGAGAAAGCGTCTCGTCCCCCCTTCTTCTTGGCACGTCGCTCGGCGGCCCGGAGTTCGCGCAGTACTTTTCCGAGAGGCGCCATGTGGTGCGCGACCACGGCACCGATGGACGCGGTGGCGTTCTTGCCCATCATGCGCAACAACTGGCGGTCCTGAGTCTGGAGCTGCACGTACCCGCGACGGATTCGGATGTCCTTGACGATCTCGGACCGAAGCAGGCCCCGGAACGCCGCCTCATCGTCGTTCGGTACCACCCCCGAGTAGGCGCACCGCAACGCCAGCATTGCCGGCAAGAGATCGTCCACGCTGACCATCGCGAGCAAGTCGTCGCCGCCGGCGTAAATGACCTTGCCGAGAAAGACGTCTTCTACAATGAAACGCGCCACGGTCCCCGAAAACCCGTTCAGCGCTCGCGAGATCGCCGTATGATACGCGGGAGACGGCGGTGCCGGGGTCTGAAGGTACCCTTCTAGATCCGCGGACCGCGTGGCCATCGCCGCCGCTTGTTGCCGAACCGACGGATGCCAGATGGACTCGTATGTCGGCCGCCTGCAATCCCCGCTACCGGACAGCCACGCCCCCATTCGATCGCCATCCATCAGGAGCAGGGCGTAGTATGCCTCGGCCTTCCACTGCCCGCGCTCCCCGCGTACCGCTTCCAGAACACTCGCAAGACACCGGTCTATGAGGTGGCGCTTCTTCTCGGCCTCGTCGCGTACCGCATCCTCGCCGTCGCGCGCGCGGTCACGCAGGTCGTCGAGCACCGCCGGCAGCCGTCGAACTACGTCCACGATTGCCGCCGGCTTTCGATGGAGGTCGATCGCCAGTCGGCGAGGCAATGCTACCCGGCCGCCCCCTCCATCGTCTTCGCCGACAAGTACTTCCTGAAGCCGCTTGAAGGCGTCGCTCCCGATCGCTCGCCCCGAATTCGCGACGATCTCAGCCAGCGTGCTCGCCAGTGCCATGGTATGAGTAGAAACCACGTAGCGCTGCACGCCATCGAGATCGTCGACCGTGTCGCGTACCTCCCGGCAGAAAAGCATTGGCCAGACGCGCTTCAGCGTGCACACCGCACAGAGGTGTTCCCGACCCCGCACCCAGCCGACCCGGTTCCTCCCGGCTCTCCCCCACACGCTGTCTTCCGCGGCACTGCCTCTCGCACGAGACAGATGATCCCTATCGACGGTCAACCACTCTCGCTCTCCGCAAAGGGAGCAGCGATACCCGACCTGCGGCGATTGCAGGAATGTGCGGGTCGACTTGGCCGCCGCCGCCGTACGATCGAGGAGATCGAAGAGGGCCGGATAGAGGACGCCCGGGAAAGGCTCGTAGAAAGTCGTCCGTTCGACAGCAAGCGCTCGCGACAGCAACCGCCACGCCTCGCTCCCGAGGAACCCGGGGGGCGTCGAGGAATCCGGGTAGAAGACGTCGAGTGCCCGCGCGAGCTGGCGAACGTCACCCTTACCGACACGACCGTCGGCGCCAACGCTCACGAGCGACCAGGGCACGGCGGCCCAGTGGATCTCCGGAAAGCCCGCCAGTTGCCCGTCGATCTGATCTAGGCCGGGCGCGCCCGACGCGGCATCGAGGCCGGCCGCCTCCAGCAAAGCCGCCCACGCGCTTTCTGCCCGGTCTCGAACCCACTTGCGGACGCCGGAACGTAACCGTTCGACGAGCCCGTCGACCTCCTCGGCGGAGACCACCGCCACGAAGCGGTTGGGCAGGGTGGCTGCAAACAGCGGATGAGCATCGGATCGCGGGCCGTCGGACGGAACCTCAACGCCCTCATGCTTGAGCCACAGGTCCACCAACGGAACCCCGTGGAGGTCGGGAAACAGAATTGCGTCGGGTCCACACGATTCGCACACGACCCGCATCGCTTCCCAGGCCATGCGGGAGAGGAGATGGGATCCCGCCCACAAATCGGATGTGCTGCGGCCCTGTGCAATGAACGACTGCACGGGGCCAAGACTCACCGACAGGAGTACCGGTCCGCCGCCGTGCATCGCACCTGCCAGCGCGGACACCAGCCGGAGGTGCTCCCAGATCGAGTGATCGGGGATGCGAGTGTCGGCGGGAAGGACCGTCCACAACGCTCCCAGCTCTGGAGCCGGCAGGGTGGGCCCTCGCCTCCACAGGCTGAGGAAGCTCCGCCGCCAATCGGTCTCTCCCGACGCCGTGCGACAAATCAGGTCCCGCAGGTGATCCAGAGACACCGCTTTGAGCGCATCGATCTCGACATCCTCCAGCGAACCCAACTCGAACCGTTCGCCGGAAAGGGGGTGTATCAACACCGGAGAGCTCGCAAAGCGCACTTGCGCCCAGGACGCATAGCGGTGGTCCTTTTCATCTCGAGGGAACTGCGGTCGATCCGCCGCGGATGCCCACCAATCCGCCCGGCGCACTATGTCGCTCTCCTCGCGTGTAATCCCGGCCTCGCCGAAGGCTGCGCGCGCCAGCACCGCAACCGTGCCCCCTTCGTGGCCGGCAGGGTCGCGAAACAGCACCAGTGCCTTCTCCGCGGGATCGTGCAGCCATGCACCGACCTTGACTCGCCAACGATCGCCTTCCACCACTGCCGTCTACCTCAGCCCTGGTTGCGCGGTCACGAGCCTGCCCCTCACCCGCACTCCCGTACCCGCCGTTGTACTTCCGCGATCATTCGTTCGATGCCTGCGATCGTTTCTGCCTGCCAGCCCCAGGTGGTCTCGTGGCGCTTGCGCTCCTCGGCCTGCAACGCACGCAACTCGTCGAGCGCGAACAGGATAACGTCGAGATGTGCGGCAACCGCTTCCGCGCGCGGCCCATCTTCGTCGGCCTCCACTATCGATTGGCCCCCCGACACGGCGTTCCCCCACAGTGACGCGCGGTCCCTTACACCAATTTCGTCCCCCGCTCCAGCGGTCTCTGACCCCACCGCCGACCCGGTCCCTCGCCCCGCGACCCCGGCCGCCGCCGAAGACGCGCCGCCCGCATCGTCGCTCCGGCCCCCACAGGTTGGACAGCACCCCTCCCTTTGCACCATTGCGCCGGCCCTACCGACCCGTATCCCTCCGCACAACCCCCGCTCGTCACCCGGCAACGTTGGCGCCAAAGTTGCCGTCAACGATCCGGATACTTTCGGGATCCAGACCTAACCCGTAGGCGCGCTCGGTGCGCGGCCCGATCGCCCGGATCCGGTACGGCCGACTCGCACCCCGCAACTCCCGCTCGATCGCCGCGTTGATCTTGCGCACCTCCGGCCGGAAATTGCGCGCGTCCCACATCCCGCCGACACCGATGCTACTGCGCCGCTGCAGCGTCTCCCGTAACGCCTGCCGCACCGGCCCCCCGATCTCCACCGCCGGCACGAAACATCGGGCACACCCCGAACAGCCGGTCCGGCCGCAACCGTCGCGACGCCTCGCCGCCAACAGCTCGTAAATGGCCAGCCGCAGCGGCGACAGACGCACCAGACGGTCCGCACACAACACCATCCCCCGGCCCGCATCCACCACCACTTGCGGCACCGCCAGGGCGTCGAGATCGTCCTGCAAATCGTTTACGAGCTGCGAGAAAGTCGCGTTGTGCAGCTCCGTCCCGCCACGCAAACCGCGCAACCGCGGAAACGGCAGCTCGGCAAGCTCGATGCGCACCGCACCGGCGCCGATCCTCACCGCCGGGCCATCGCCGCGCCGGTGGATCGCGTATCCGCTCCGCCGCCGCGGCGGAAAGAAGAAGTCGGTCCCCTCCAGATCCGACGGATGTACCAGCACGTGCGACAGACGATCCGCCCGCCGGCCGTGCACCATCATCGCCGCCGCCAACAAGTAGCCCATGGTCTTTCGTCCCCCAGCGATGGATGCGTGCAGGGGCGGGCAACCGTCGCGCGTCAGATCCGCAACTCGCCGGGCAATCTGGTCGGCGGCGGCAACGCTGTCGTCGGCACTGCGAAGGTCGGCAAGTGGCCGCCCGCGGGCATCCTGCAACACCTGGACGGCACGCGCCGAAAAACGAAAACGCCGCGCCCCCGGGTACTCGCGCCGCAACCGCCCCCAGGCACCGCCACGGGCCAACACCTGCGCGCGCAAGGCGTCGCGACCGACAGTCGTCGTCAGAACGTGCACGTCAGTCGCACCACCCCCTTTCGACAGCAACGCGAATACCGTCTCGGTCACAATCTGGGGGCTGCCCCCGACGACGAACAGGAGATTCCGGTCGGCCATCGGTCACCGGCGCGATATGACAGTCCTCGGGCCCGGTCAACCGGCGGGCTTGGCTTCGACATCCACCACGTATCGTCACGGGCGGTCGGCCGCGCGGCCGCAGGTCCGGACCCCGGACCTGCGGCCCCCTGCGGAGCGGCTCCCGGGAGGTCCCCAGGCCATGAAGATCAACCGGAGGCCGGGCTGCCCCGGCTGGCGGGCACCGCGCACTCCGGCTAGGGTCCGGCCGGAATGCGTTACGAGATCGGTCTCGCTCCCGGAAGGGTACCGCCTTTGCCTCGTACTCGGCGAGCCGCGGCCACCACCCACACGGTTCGTGCTGCCCCTTGCCCCAGGCTGCCGAGTATCGGTTAGCGCCGGACTAAGGCCCCCTACATCCTTGCCGAGAAATTACACCGAGCGTGATTTCTCTGCAGATGCGAACACTGAGCGAGCGGGTCTTCGCCCTGGCGCCGCCGGAAGGGCGGTGCGACTGGACCCGCAGGGGTGGGCGTTCGTCGCCTCGCCGCTGCGCGCCATCGCCGATCTTGTCTATACTCGCCGGCAGATCGACTGGCGCGCGGACGGCATCGGTTTTCTGACCGATTCGATGCGAATCGATCCGGAGGATCTGCCCATCGACGACCTCGACGAGATTCTGGCTGCCTTTCGCAATCCACGCGTCCGCGTCCACCTGATCGGGCTGCGGGCGGAGTTGGGCCGATGATCGAGGGTCTGATCGAGGCCCGGGTGCGCGAGCTCCAGCCGGCCAATGCCGTCGAGCAGGAGAACGCGCCGCAAGAAGCGATGCAGGCCTTCGTGCTCGCCAGCCTCGCGCGCGGCGGTTTGCTCCGGTTGCGATCGCCATTCGCGCCTGCTACATGCCCTGCACTGACCGTTCGTGCGAGAATCTCACCTCCGACGTCCGTCCTGGTGCCTTTTTCGCTGACGCATTCAGGATCGGGGCGTCATCAGACCACCTAAGACGACTCCACCGGGCCCTCCGCGCCACCCGTTTGTAAACAGCGCGCGCACTCACGTGAAAGGATCGTGACTTTGTCGACGTCTACCCCGAGCAGCTTTCGCGAGCTGCCCCTCTCTCCCGATTTGCACGCTGCCCTCGAGGCGGCGGGTATGCACAGCCCGACGCCCGTTCAGGCGGCGGCGATCCCGCCGGCCCTTGCCGGCCAGGACATCATCGGCACCGCCCAGACGGGCACCGGCAAGACGGCGGCGTTCCTGGTGCCGGCCATCGAACGCCTGCACCAGGCCAACGGCGTCGGGCAGCGCCGGACCGCACTTGTCCTCGCGCCGACGCGTGAGCTGGCCGAGCAGATCCATGGCTGGGCGCTTCGCCTCGGCGGCCACCTGCGCCCGGCGGTCATCGTCGGCGGCGTCGCCTACGGACCGCAGATCCAGGTCCTGCGCAACCGGCCCGGCCTGCTCGTCGCCACGCCGGGCCGGCTGGTCGACCTGCTCGACCGCGGCGTGGTGGACCTGCGGACGGTCGCCATCCTCGTTCTCGACGAGGCCGACCGCATGCTCGACATGGGTTTCAAGCCGCAACTCGACCGCATCCTGCGTGCCGTCCCGGCTGAGCGTCAGACGATGCTCTTTTCCGCCACCCTCCCCACCGAGCTCACCACGCTGGTCCGCACCCACGTGCGCAACCCCGCGCGCGTCGATGTCGGGCGATTGGCAGCGCCCCCGAGCCGCGCCACCCAGGACGTCTACCTCGTGCGGCCCGACGACAAGACGCCTCTGCTGCTCTCCGTGCTCGACGAGCACCCCGGCACGGTGCTCGTGTTCGCACGCACCAAACACCGCACCGACCGCCTCACTCGGGCGTTGCAGCACGCTGGCCACCGCGCCCAGCGGCTGCACGCCAACCGCACGCAGGCACAGCGGCGCGAAGCCCTCGATGGCTTCCGCGGCGGCCGCTACCGCGTCCTGATCGCCACCGACATCGCGGCGCGTGGCATCGACGTCACGGGCATCGGGCGGGTGATCAACTACGACCTGCCGCAAACGGTCGAGGACTACGTACACCGCATCGGCCGCACGGCGCGGGCCGGGTCGCACGGCCACGCGTCGAGCTTCGCGTCTCCCGACGAGCGCGGGCAACTGCAAGCCATCGAGCGGCATCTCGGAAAGCCGTTACCGCGGCGCGCCGTCGCCGTGACCCGGGCCGGTGAGGCCCACCGGGCACCCCAGCACGCAGCGCTACGGAACGGCACCCCGGCGGCGCGCGACAACGCGCCGGCCTCCATCGAGACCCGGGGGCGCCGGCCGACCGGCCGCGCGCAGCGACCATTCAATCCGCGCCGGCGCGAGTCGGCGTTCGGCCGCTCGCGCCGCCAGCGCGACCGGTTCGCCGTCGCCGCCGAGCAGTAGGGCGGCTCTCCCCTGGCCCTGGCCCGATCTCGCAAAGGGACGCAGGGATGCTCCCGAGGAGCGGGCCGCTCACGCGGCCCCGCAGGAGGGTGAAAGGACCCTTCCACCCGTTGCCTCGGCGCTCAGCTCCGGTGTCCCAAGTCCACGGCTCGGCAACGGACGCCGTTAGGGGCGAACTCACGACTTGACAGCCGCTTCCGTCTGTTTGTAGATGGAATTCTTGGCCGTCCAGTCAGCGTTATGAGGACGGGGTACTTGGGCGCTGTTGCGGCCGTCCTTGGACGGCGTGGTGCGATCGCTGGGGGGAGGACCGACGATGCGCCTGATTGTCTACACACTTCTTACTGCGCTGCTCACGCTGGGCGCGGTGTTCGCCATGCACTGGTGGGGGGCACGGCCAGCGTCCCTCCCGGTCGTCGCAGCACCGCCAGAGATTGCCGGCGCGTCGTGCGCGCAAAGCATCGTGAAAGCCCGCGAGCTTACGCGCAGCGGTGCCCTCGATCCGGCGCGTCTGGCCTACCTCTGGGTGATCGAACATTGCGGGGATTCGCCGGTGTTGCCCGATGCACTGATCGAGGCCGGCTCGCTTTTCGCGCATCTGCTGCAGCGGCCGGCCGAGGCGCAGCAGGCATACGATATGTTTCTCCATCGTTTCCCGACGCATGCTGGCGCTGCCGACGCGACCTACCATCTCGCCAAGATCGAGATCGATGCCGGCGATTACGCCGCGGCCGTCGCCAACCTGACCCGCCTGGTGCAACGCCATCCAGATAGCGCACACACGGAAAGCGCCAGGTTTCTCGCCGCCAAGGCCGCCGAGCTGCTCGTCGCCAACCAACGCTCGCAGCGTACCGTCGTCGGGCAACTCGCCGCGCTGGTCCCGAACAACATCTTTTCGCTGCTGGCCTTGCTGGCCGCCATTGGACCGGCGGCCATTCAGACCGTGCGGCAGGCGCGGAACGATAGTGCGCCTGACCGCTGGTCGCGGATAATTCCAATTGCGATCGTTGGGCTCACCCTGGTGAACTACCTGATCAACAACGTCGACAACGCCAGGCAGAACGAGAGGGTGATGGAGAAGCTGGAGAACCTGGACAAATTGCTGAATGCCAGCGCCTACGCCCCGGAGGCCAGATGAGGTCCGGCAAAGGGCTGCACGCCGTGCTCACGTTGCCGATCGGAGTCGCGGTGGCGCTTCTGCTTCCGGCCATCGGCATGGCGGCAATCGAGGAGATCGACGCCTCGGCTCGCTTTCATCTCGGCGATAACGATACCAAGCTCGACGGCCATCGGCTGGCGCTCATGCAAGCCAAGCGCACCGCGCTCGAGAAGGCTGGAACCTACGTGGAAAGCATCTCGGAAGTGAAGGACTTCCAACTCACCCGCGACGAGATCCGCACCTATTCGGCGGGCATTCTCTCGGTCGAGGAAACGCAGGAACCGAAGTGGGAGATGGTCGGGCGCAATCTCGAGGTGACCGTCTACGTCAGGGTGCGAGTCGACAGGGACGACGTGGCGCGCAAGATCGCCACACTTCGCAAGGACAAGGACGCGACGCTCGAACTGAAGGAGGCGCGCCAGAAACAGTTGGAGAACGAACGCAAAATTGCGGATCTGAACAAGAAGCTGCGGAAGGCGAAGAAGGGCGCGCCGGCGACCGAGCGCGCCAAGGTCGAGCGCAGCGAGGCCATGACCGATTTCGACACGTCGACGCTCATGGCCCAGGCCGCCGTTGCAAAGCGATTCTCCGCGAACTCGTACGACGCCGCGAAGGGATACTTCCAGCACAATATCGTTCCCGCCGCCGGGGCGTGTTACCACAATCTCAAGCCCAAGGGGCAAAGCGCACAATCCGGGACGGACAACGGACTCCTGGTGCTGGCCGCTCCGGCATTGGCTCTGGCAATTCGCACGTCACGGATGAAGTATTCCGAAGGCAAGCAAAAGGAGGGGTCATGAAACGTGTGGGAATAGTGCTCGTGGGGTTGAGTCTCGCACTCGCGACGGCGCGCGCCGCATCCGAAGAGGCTGCGGCTGTTCCCAGGGAGGTCCGCGATTCCACGCAGATCTTCACCGAACGGATGATGGTCGTGAAGGGCGAGGGAGCGGCACCGTCGGATCGCCCGCTCAGTGGCGGCCAGAAGCGCCTCATGGCACTGCGGGCCGCGAAAGTGATCGCACTGCGCGAGCTTGCCGAGACACTTTCGGGCGTGCGCGTTGCCGGGGAAACCTGCGTCCAGGACGCGGCCGCCAAGAGCGACCAGGTGAAGGCCGCGGTGGACGGCGTAGTGCGCGGTGCCGAGGTCGTGCACGAGTCGTATGACGAGCGCACCGAGGTCGGGACGGTATACGTGCGCATCAGTCTCGACGGACCCAACGGATTGGCGCGCAGTCTGCTGCCCAAGATGATCGAACAGAAGGCGATCGACATCCCTGCGGCACCGAAGTTCGTTCCACCGCCCGCCGCACCACCGCCCGCCGGCGCGACGGTCGTGGACGCGCTCATCGTGGACGCCAAGGGAAGGGACTTCCGCCCGGCGCTGGTCAACCGCATCGTCGCCGGCAACGGCAGCGTGCTCTTCGAGCCGAGCAAGATCGCGCCCGAGATCCTCGCCAAGAAAGGCTGCGGCGATTACACCGACGATCTGGGCAAAGCCAGGGCCATCCTCGCCAGTCATGGCGCCAAGAGCCCGTTGGTCATTCAGGTCACCTCGGTGGTACGTTCGACTGACGCGCAGATCTCGGAGGGCGATGCGGCGGCGATCTTCACCGCGAATCAGAAAGGCAACTTCCTCGAGGCTGCCCAGGTCGTGTTCGTGTTGTGAGCTGTGGCCCGGACTGCCCGCGAGCAGCGGAGGGTTTCCGATCCAGCGCCCGCACTCCCGTGAACCCGTGATCCACATCCGACCGATACTAGTGGCAAGCGCGCTCATCGCCCTCGCCTCCGGCCTCGCCGGTGCCGCGGAGCCGAGCCCGTTCACCTCCACCTTCGTCGCACGCTGGAACCTGACCCACGGCAGATATCTGGTCGATATCGGCGAGTACCTGGAAGCGATCGAGGCCTTCGACACGGCGATCGAGATGGCGGATGCCGCGGAAGTACGAAGCGATGCGCAGCTCCAGAAGGCCTCGGTGCTCTCTCTGTTTCTCGACGCTCCCGACGAGTCGGTTGCGGTGTACGAAGCGCTGCTGGCGCGCGACCCTGCCTCGGCCGCCGCCGAGGCGGCGCTGTTGCGTGCGGGCATGGTTCTCTTCGACCGCGGTCAGTACGCGCGCGCCGCCACCTATTTCGACCGCTACGTGCAGCGCTATCCCAACGGCGCCTCGCGCGGCAGCGCGGAGTTCCTGCTGCGCCAGAGTCGCGCACGCAGCGAGACCGCACCGGCACCGTCGATCGCATTGCCGACCGCGACTGCATCACCGGCCTTACCGCCCAGCCCGACGGCGGTGCCCGGCCGCATTCCCACCGAGACTGCGCGCTCGACGCACGTGCCGACTGCCGCTGCCCCGGCCGCCACGCCAACGGCGCCGGTGAGTCCGCGGCCAACCCCGGTTGCCGCGCCGGCTGCGCTGCCCCCGTCCATCGAGGAAGTCCGAATCCGCGTGTTCAAGGGGCACAAGAACGTGCGCATCGAAGCCGACAGCACGCTGACGCTGACTCCCGCGCTCGCCGGCGGGCGCGCCGTCGAGCTCACCGCGCGTGGCGGACTCGTCAGTGTGGACGGGCAAGAGGGAGTTCCCGAGGTGACCATCGGTGCGGAACGCGACCTGACGCTGCGCGCCGGCGGCAGTGTGCGTCGTTACCGCGGTCGTCTTACGGTGCGCGCCGACGGAGGAACGCTGCTGATTGTCAATCGCGTTGGCATCGAGGAGTACCTGTACGGCGTCGTCACCAAGGAGTCGGCAGCGTCGTGGCCGCCGGAAGCGCTCCAGACGCAGGCCATCGCCTCGCGCACGTACGCCCTGTATCAAGTGCAGCATCGCCGGGAACGCGGATGGGACATGGTCGACGACGAGGGCTCGCAGGTCTACGGGGGCGTCGATGGCGAGAGTGCGTCGGGACGGCGGGCGGTCGACCAGACACGCGGCCAGGTGCTGGTTTACCGCGGTCGACCGATCTATGCGATGTTCACGTCTAACACCGGGTGGTACACTGGCGATCCGAAATTCATCTTCGATCAGCCGCTGCCCTATTTGAATGCGGTGCCAGACCCATACAGCCCGAGTGAACAATTGGGGCGATGGACTCGTACCTACAGTACAGAGCAGATGCGGCGGGCGCTGGGCGACATCGGCGTGCGGCTCGGACCCATTCGCGCCATCGAGCCGCGCGTCACCTGCCCGTCAGGCCGCATCGTTCGCGTGGCGATCGAGGACGATAGCGGCGCCCACCTCATGCGGACACGTCCCACGCTCGGCCGTGCCCTCAAGCTGCCCGAGATTCTCGTGGAGATACGTCGCGACGGGGATCGCTTCGTCTTCGCCGGCGGCGGCTTCGGCCACGGCGTCGGCCTGTCGCAATGGGGCGCGAAGAACATGGCAAGCAAGGGACATACGGCGCGCGACATCCTGGCCTTCTACTACCGGGGCGCAGAGCTGACGACGCTGACCGGCGAACCATAGGGTTTCCGGGCGCGGGCGCACCGCCTTGCGATTCGGGACCTTGCACCTGGGACTTTGGACTGTCGCATTCCCCGCAGGCATAGCGGACGGGAATGCGAGGAGGGGGACTTGAACCCCGAGAAAGATGCAGATGTGAAGGCCGAATTTACCACCGAAAACCGCCAAGAACCCCCATCAACCCCCAGAAATTGTGCCCCCGGGGGCACAATTCCAAGACCGAAGAAATCGACAAAGCCGTGAGCACGCGTGCTTGGGCAGCTCGTGTATCAGCAGCAGCGATACGGATCGATCATTCCAGAAAGTGAAAGGAGCAAGGGTTATGACAGGGCAGAAGGAAAGTGCGTTGCGAAAGGTTGCCCGTGAGATCCGCAAGGAGGCCGTGCGCCAGATCGGTGGTTTCCCCAAGGAGGAACTCCGCCAGCAACTGGCCCGTGGCTGGGGCAGAGAGTTCGCGCATCAGCTGTTCGGAACGCCGAGACGCCGGGGGCGAGGCAGGTGATCCAAGCGTCAGGGGAGCCGGCCGGTTCTCCGCGCGGAGGGCGGTGCACGTGTTGCGCTGCGAGAGTTGTGATACGGTTTTCCCGAGGCTGGAGGAATTAGGTATGGCATCTCAAACCGTCGAATCGCGACTCTCCGCGCTTGAACGAGAGATGGCCCAGATCAAGCGCATGTTGCGGAACAAGTCCGGCTCTACGGAGCCCTGGTGGGAACGTATTGCCGGCGCGTTCGAAGACGACCCGGTCTTCGCGCAGGCGATGAAACTGGGGCGTGAGTACCGAGAATCGCTGCGTCCGGGAACGGCCGAGCAGCGTGGCAAGAAGAATGGTCGTTCTCGACACCGATCATCTTAGCCTCGTGGAGTGGAGATCGGGAACGGATGCGGCTTCCCTGAGAAGACGTCTGCGCGAGGTGGACCCTGCATCGGTTGTTTCCACAATCATCAGCTTCGAGGAACAAATGAGGGGCTGGCTGACGCAACTGGCGAAGGCTCGAACGATTGCGCAGCAAGTCACAGCGTATAGCCGCCTGAGCAGGCACGTTGCGGTCTTTCGCGAAGTCCCGTTGCTGGAGTTCGACGAGCGGGCCGCGGCCGAGTTCCAGCGGCTGCGCAGATCGTATCGGAGGATCGGGTCCATGGACCTCAAGATCGCGGCGATCGTCCTGGTTCAGAGTGCCACCCTCCTGACCAGGAACCTTGGCGACTTCGGCAAGATCGACGGCCTGGTAGCCGAGGATTGGACCGGCCTGGCGTAGACGGATTCGATCGTTGCTCGGAGCGTCATCACGATCAACGACCACGACTGTGTGGTGTTGACCGACGCCATCCCCGACGCGGGCTTGGAAAGCCGGCGACATCGGCACGGTGGTGCACGTTCACGAAGGCGGATGCCGGCTACGAGGTCGAGTTCATGACTCTTGCCGGCGAGTCCGTGACCCTCGTGACGCTGCGGCCAGCGCAACTGGGCCCGATCCAGCCCCGGTCGGTGAGCCTATGAGCCTTGTGAGCCTTCTTGCCACTATCGGGTTGCTGCGCCTGACAGGCTGGCGGCAGGCGAGTCGCTTGCAGCAATCCCCGTCCGGGATATTGCAGGGCAGCCACCGCACGCAGAGTCGGCGTTCAACGGGTCATGCCACGAGGTACCCCCGCAGCGCGAGCAGGGAGCCGGTTGCAGCTTCCAGTTCTGCGCGTGTTGTCGCTTTTGGCCAGCTTCAACGCGAATCCGGCCGAAATGGCGGTCGCGGAGGGATCGAAGCACGTATCCGAGCCGGGTCTTCTGACCCTGCCGGCTGCCGCCCCCGAGATCGAGATCCCCGGCGATTCCGTACAGCTCCTTGGTCCCCACTTCGGCGGTGCGATGTTTTTCCCACCACGCCGCGATGAAACCGCGGAGTGCGGCGCTCTCGACGTCCGAAGCCTCATGAAATGAGTCCAGATTTCCGAGGAAGCCGGTGATGCCTGCCACGTCCAGAATGCCGCCCATGATCTGGCTCCAGGCATCGAAGCTCCCGAGCCGCTCGCTGCCGAGCGGTCTGCCGGCGGCAACCCATCTTTGCGTGTCCTTCCGGCAAGCGTGCGTGACGGCTCCGCGGGCCCGGCCGTATCCTCGTCGGCAGACGAGGAGGCGAAGCGATGGCACGACGAAGAGGCGGCCGAGCGGTCGGGGCGGAAGCGTTGCGAGGGCGGATCGAGCGGTGGCGTAAAGCGGGCCGGCCGGGAAAGCGCATGCCCGAGGAGCTTTGGGGCGCTGCGGTGGAGCTTGCAGACGATCACGGCGCCTACCGGATCGCCAACGAGCTTGGGCTGAGCTACCAGGCGCTCAAGCAACGCACGGACGAGGCAGCTCGAAGTCGCCGCAGGAGCGAGCGGGGGCAGCGCCGAAGGGCGGAGTTCGTCGAGATCGACATCGGGCGGGCGCTGGCGCACGAAGCGGGCGAAGCGACGGAGATCGAGATGATGCGCGGCGACGGGCTGCGGTTGCGGATCCGCCTGGGGGCGAGAGAGCAGCTGGACCTGACGGCAGTGACCGCGGCCTTTGTAGGGAGCCCGCGGTGATTCAGATCACGGCGCACATGCGCGTGCTGGTGGCAGTCGAGCCGTGTGATTTCCGCCGCGGCATAGATGGATTGGCGGCGCTGTGCCGGGCCCAGCTCGGCAGCGATCCGTTCTCGGGTACGGTCTTCGTTTTCCGAAATCGTAAACGCTCCGCGGTGAAGTGCCTGGTTTTCGACGGCCAGGGGTTCTGGCTTCTGCACAAGCGGATGTCGAAAGCGAAGTTCGCATGGTGGCCGTCGCCGGTGGCCGGACAGCGGGCGCGGCCGCTGGAGGCGCACGAGGTGGCGGTGCTGCTGAGCGGCGGGGACCCGCGCGGGGTGCGCGGAGCCGAGCCATGGCGTCGGATCGGGGATCGCGCAGCGTAAGCGTCGGCGGCCTTGCGTTCCACGGCCGGCGGTGGTACGACACCGGGCCAT
>JAKLJW010000050.1 GCA_023150935.1 Candidatus Binatia bacterium
ACAATCTGGCAGGTGAATTCGCTTGCCCGCGGGGTTTATTGGCGCCCGTCGGTGGGCTTACCGCCGGATTAGGGGCGGTCCGGAGCGCATCGCGATCCCGCAGTGGGCGCCGGACATCACCCCCCTGAAGATCACCGAGCTTGGGGTCAGGCGCACCGGTGTGCCGGCACCGACAGGGACGCCGGCCGACTTCGAACTCGGCGAGCGGCGCATCCGGGTGATCATCGATGCGCAGGGTCTGCTCGATCGCATGACGGTGGCCCTCGGCAACAACGAACTGACCATCCAGCGCGTCTTCCAGCGGGGCAGCCTGTAAGGGAGGACGTCGACAGCATCGCCCTCCCCGGCCGAACCATTCGCGCCGGGTGGAACGTGCGCTCCGCGCGCGTTCGCGGGCAGACGCGGAAATCGCAAATCAACGCACCGTGACGACGACCCGGCGTTCGCGGGGGCCATCCAGCTCGACCAGCATGATCGCCTGCCAGGTGCCGAGCAGCAACCGGCCCTGGTGTACGGGAATCGCCTCGCCCGGACCGAGGATCGTCGCCTTGATATGCGCCGCCGCATTGCCGTCGACACGATCGTGGCGCCAGATGCCCTCGGGTATGATCTTGTCGAGCGCCGCCAGCACGTCCTCGCAGACGTTCGGATCGTCGTTCTCGTTGATGACCACCGCGGCGGTGGCGTGGGTGACGTAAACGGAGCAGATCGCCTCGTCGAGTCCGGCCTGGCGGACGACTTCGCTCACCTGCCGGGTAACGTCGAGCATTTCGTACTTGCGTGCGCTGCGCACCCGGAACTCGGTCTGCATCGCGAGGACCTCTCCTGTAAACTACATCCAGGCGCCGCCGTCGACGCGCAGGATCTTCCCGGTAACGAACGAAGCGTCGTCGCTGGCGAGATAAACCGCGGCCTTGCCGATATCCTCCGGCGTCCCCGGCCGGCCGAGCGGGATCCCGGCGACGATGGCCTCGCCGTGGAACTTCATCAAACGCTCGCCCATGTCGGTGGCGACCAGGCCCGGCGCGATACAGTTCACGCGCACCCCGGCCGGGGCGCACTCCTTGGCCAGCGACTTGGTCAGCGCGTTTACGCCCGCCTTGGCGACGTAGTACGGCGAGCCCATCGGGCCGCACTGATCGGCGCCGATCGACGAGACGAGAATGACGGTGCCGCTGCGCTGGTCGACGAGGTGCCGCACCGCGGCTTTGCACGTATAGAACACGCCGTGCAGGTTGACGCCGATCACCTTGTGCCAGTGCTCGATGTCGACGTCCCACACCGTTTGCGCCCGCGAGGCGATGCCGGAGTTGGCAACGACGATGTCGAGCCGCCCGAAATGACCGAGGGCGCGCTCGACCAGTCCGTGCACCTGCTCCCAGACGGCAACGTCCGCCTGCACGGCCAGAGCGCGGCGTCCGAGGGCCTCGATCGCCGCCACCACGGCGGCAGCGGATGCGGCGTCGCGGCGATAGTTCACGATCACATCCGCACCGCTGCGCGCCAGTTCCACCGCAATACCACGCCCGATTCCACGCGATGCCCCGGTGACAAGGGCGATCCTGTCGGCCAGTCTTTGCATCCGATTTACCCCTTTCTGT
Source organism: Candidatus Binatia bacterium (assembly GCA_023150935.1). Lineage (NCBI taxonomy): Bacteria > Candidatus Binatota > Binatia (SeqCode) > Binatia bacterium. The sequence goes on from JAKLJW010000050.1 coordinate 1,602, forward strand.
GGGCCGGTTCTGAACGGCGGATCGCTCGTCGCTCGTGAATCGTCGCTGCTTATCCGCCGATCGTCGCCGGCCCCTGACCACTGATCACTGACCCCTGACCCCTGACCCCACCGCACCCTCACTCGTACAACAGCGCCCGCTCCCGCCCCGCCGTGTAGGTCTCGAGGCCGCCGCAGGCGCGCTGCCACACGGCATCCAGGTCGGCACCGGCGTCGATGGCGGTGCGGACCCCCGGCGTGCCGGTGAGGAGATCGATCGCCGGAACGTCGTCCCGGAACTCGTAGGCCTCGGTGCGCCAGCGGAACTCCTCGGGCCACAAACGCTTGACCGCCGTGAGAATTGCGAGGCCAGTGCGATAGGCATCGAACGCGGCCCGGTCGATTACGTGCAGTTGCAGCGCGCCGCAGCGCCGGCGGGCGAACTTGTGAAAGGTCGGTTCGATGACGCATGGGCGGAAACGCACGCCCGGGAGATCGTCGGGGCGCAGCTCGGCCTGCAAGGCATACGGATCGACGAACGGCGCGCCGAACAACTCGAACGGGCGGGTCGTGCCGCGACCCTCCGACAGATTCGTTGCTTCGAGCAGACACATGCCCGGGTACACGATCGCCGTGTCGAGCGTCGGCATATTGGGTGACGGCAGCACCCACGGCAGACCCGTCGCATCGAAATACGCCGCCCGTCGCCATCCCTCGCACGGCACGACGGTCAGTGCGCAGCCGATCCCGAAGCTGTCGTTGTACAGCCTCGCCAGTTCGCCGACCGTCATCGCGTGGCGCTGCGGCACCGGATAGAGCCCGCAGAAGTTTTCCAGGCCCGGATCGAGACCGCCACCTTCGATCTGCACGCCGCCGATCGGGTTCGGCCGATCGAGGATCATCACCGCCACGCCTGCTGCCCGGGCCGCCCGCATGCACAGCGCCATCGTCGCCGCGTACGTGTAATAACGTGCGCCCACGTCCTGCACGTCGAACACGAGGACATCAATCTGTGCCAGGTCCTCGGGCCGAGGCGACAGCGAGTCGAACGTCGGCCCGTACAGACTGATTTCCGGCAGTCCGGTGACCGGATCGCGGCTGCTGCCGACTTCGATCATGTCCTGCGCCGCACCGCGAATGCCGTGTTCGGGCCCGAACAGCAGGCGCAAGTCGATGTCCGCATGCGCGTGCAGCAGATCGACGGCGTGCGTCAGATGACGGTCCACCGTCGTCGGGTTGGCAACGAGTCCGACCCGCGCCCCCTGCAGCCAGCGCGCCGGGTCGTCGAGTAACCGCTCCAGCCCCATTCGCATGCCGCGATCATGGCCCGGCGCCACGCCGAGAACAACGGGCAGTTGCGGCTGTCGCTCCGCCCGCGGGGACTCTCGAAACCGCGGGGGGAACACGGAGCACGGAGCCCCGAACACGGACTAACCCCAATGCCAGTCAGTTAAGGAGGCCGGCAGTGACGGGCGCCCTTCGATACGGCCGCTGGGGAGATGCGGCCTACTCAGAGCGAACGGTTCTATCATCTTGAATAAGAAGATCTTTCTCCGCTCACCCTGAGTAGGCGCCGGCCTCTCAGGCGCCGTATCGAAGGGTGTCCACTTGGCGCGATCTATTCAACACTTGGGGCAACGCGGTAGCGTGACGCAGTCAGCCGAGAACCCGGCGGGGGGCCTGCCAATCAGCGACGAGCTGCCTCAATTCATCGAGGTGGCCACCCGGCGCGACGTGTGCAAACACGACCTCGTCCGCCAGCGCCGCCACCAGGCGATTGCGGTCGGTGGCCAGGCTCTTCGTCACCCGTCGCGCCGCCGGGGGAAATTGCGACACGACAAGCAATCGGTTGTCGGCAAGCGGCTGCCTCCATTCGGCCGGCAGGCGCATGCCGTCCAGTCCCCGGGCGAGGCAGACGATGACGGGTTGCCCGCCGCGCAGGAGGATGCGCAGGCATTCCTTCTCCACCGGCGAATGGAAACCGCCGATCACGCAGCGGCCGGCATCGCGCCAGCGGGCGGCCTGGTCGTATGCGGCGAGGATGATGTGACCGGGACTGCGCGCGGAGCAGAAGAGCGCTGTCTTCGGCAGGTCCAGCGCGTCGAGGTTGCCCAGCACCGTCAGCTGCGCAGGCGCGCCTTCGCCCAGGCGCTCGCGCAAACGCGACGGGTACCGGGCATCCGTGGCGGCGAGCGCAAACGAGGTCATTCCTCCTCAGACCTGGACTCGTCGTTGAGGCTGTAGCGCAGTGGCGCCGGCGCAAATCATCTCGTCGCGATCAGCGAACCGGCAGCTGGTCGCTCTCGGCTCGCTCCAGGAGCGCCTCCTCTCGACGTACCGCCTCCCGCAGCCCGGCGGTCTCCTCCATGGTTGGTAGTGAAGAAAGCTGTTCCTGCATCTGCCGGAGGAAGCCGATCAGGGTTTCGAGATCCGCGCTGGCCTGCCAGGTTCCGAAGACTCAGCAGTTCGCCGCCGGAAGTTCACGGGCGTGCGTGATCTCACGCCCGGACACCGGGCGAACTTGCGAGGCCTCAAGGGTAACCACGGCCGCCGTGTGTCCGTCGAGCGCGACAAACTCCACTTCGTATGCCTGGCCGTCTTGGTACACGTGCACCACCGTGCCGACGTCTCCCGGCTCCAGTCCCTCCTCGCGGATGGCTGCGGTTAACACAACGCGTTCGTGTTCCTTGATCACGTGCGCTCCTGTTCCTCGTGCGGATAGGCCGTCACGAGGCGTGGCGTCTCCAGTCCAAGGTCGATGATCCAGACGGTACGAACCAACGGGGATCGTTTGCTCGGCGTTCCCATCCTGCCATCGACAACATACTTCTTGCCGTGGCGCGATTCCACCCGGCTCGTGACGTCGGCGTCGAGAGCGAGCTTGCGAAGGGCTTCGGCCAGGGCCCGCCAATCGTTCCGATCGAACCCCAGGCTGAGAAAGAACGCCGCCTTGCCGCCGTTATCGGGATGCGCGGCGTTCAAAAGATACTCCGCGATCTTCTCCCGCTCGACTATCGCGAGGGCGGCGTTGGGAAGTTTCACGCCTGCGACTCCTGCCTTGTTAGGGCCGACAGTGCCTCGTAAAGCCGCCTCGGCGTCCCACCACGTGCCGCCTTCACCTCCACCTCATCCAGCTCCGCGCGCCGTTGCCGAACCTCCGCGACGAGCCGTCCAAGCTCCTCCCGGCTCATTCCTCCACACCTCCCGCCTCGCCGCCCATGCGGTGCTTGATGTCGTAGTTGATGCGGTGCCGAACCATCACGCTGTCCTCCACCGGGTCTTGCAATACTCGATCGCTTACTTCGTTGTCAGCAGCCGCGTCGAGTTGCCGGTGCGGATGTACAAGTGCTCGAATTGCCCTTCTTCGATGAACACCGCGCGCGGGCTGGGTTGGATGACGACGCGGCAGAGGTCTTTGCCGTCGAGCGAGTGGAACGTGATGCCGAGCTGCGGGGTGAGGTCTTTGCCGACGCTGTTCAGCAACAGATCATGGAGGAACAGCTCGTAGCCGTCGCGGCGCTTCTTGTGGACGGTCTGGTAGTCGTGTTGCAGGCCGATGATCGTGCCGTCGTCGCCGACGCCGATGAGCAGGGTGCCGCCGTCGCTGTTGAGGAAGGCGGCGACGGTCTTGACGATGACCTTTTCGAGCTCGCCGTTCTTCTTGTTGTCCTTCAGGTCCCAGCGCGCCGACGACTTGAACTCGACGCGCGGCCCCTCGCCCTGTGCCAGCAGTCCACCGAGGTCAATCAGAGTCGGTGTTATCCGAGTCCTCGTTCAGCGGGAAATAGCTCTTAGTCACGTCCTGGCCCTCAGTGGGGGTCCAGAGGAGGCGCCGCACTGCTTGCCGGTGTGCATCGTCACCGCGCGTCGGCTGCTGCTGCTGAGGCGCGGTCGAGTCGTCATTTTCGCTCAGACGGTGGCTCATAACTTCCTCTGATTGCCGGGCTTCGCGCCGTGAGTTTCCACGTTTCCGGCGGTGGGCGTGACGATGAGAGGGTTGGCTTTGGTACCTGGCGCTGTAGGATCTGGCGGCTTCGTTCCATTCGGCCCGGATGTCGGCGCGGTAGACGGCGTCGACGGGGTGACCGTGGGCTCGTTTCCCATAGTAGCTCGATTGATAGCAGAGGATTGTGGTCCCAGCAAAGCACTCATTGCGAGAACGCCCACGCCAACAAGGACGGGGAGTAAGGTCCATTGGAACCAGGTTGTGGCTGCAGCGATTTGCTTCCCCAACCTCTCGGCCAAGTCATGAAAGTGATCGTAGCCCTTGGCGTAATATGCGCCGATCATCCTGTGGGCCTCGGCTTCATCCTTCTCGACCAAGTAGTCCGCAAGCACGGTGGGGCTCTCTGGCGCAAGCAGATGGGCGCCCCGGTAACCGATGTGAAGCAGCCGCCGCAGGACGAAGAACTGTACCACCAGCGGGGCGAGCAGCAGGATTAGTGAGGTGCTCCGGATTACGATGTCCAGCGGAACTGCCCTGTCGAGTGCCAGACGGGCCACGATCGTCACTTCGAGCCCGATCACGACGCCGATTGCCGCGATCAACTGGCGAGCCCAGCCGCGATACTCGACGATGCGGGCGTCTGCCGACGCGAAACGCTGCTTCGCAAACTCGGCCCAGGTTCGAACCATTCCGGGATCGGCCGGTACAGCTGGGGTTCCGGGATCGTCGGCCATAGACCAATTGGTCGTCACGTTGTCCTCCACCGGATCTTGCAATACTCGATCGCTTCCTTCGTCGTAAGTAGCCGCGTCGAGTTGCCGGTGCGGATGTACAGGTGCTCGAACAGGCCTTCTTTGATGAACACCGGGCGCGGGCTGGGTTGGATGGCGACGCGGCAGAGGTCTTTGCCGTCGAGCGAGTGGAACGTGATGCCGAGTTGCGGGGTGAGGTCTTTGCCGACGCTGTTCAGCAACAGATCATGGAGGAACAGCTCGTAGCCGTCGCGGCGCTTCTTGTGGACGATCTGGTAGTCGTGTTGCAGGCCGATGATCGTGCCGTCGTCGCCGACGCCGATGAGCAGGATGCCGCCGTCGCTGTTGAGAAAGCCGGCGACGGTCTTGACGATGACTTTCTCCAGCTCTCCGTTCTTCTTGTTCTCTTTCAGATCCCAGCGCGCCGACGACTTGAACTCGACGCGCGGCCCTTCGCCCTACGCCAGCAGCGCACCGATCTCGGCGTCCACTGAGGCGGGCGCGAACTTGTGATATGCCTCCAGCGCCGCGTCCGTCACCGGCTGCGGCACGACGGGGAAGGTCGTCAGGATGTAGGCGAACTCCTCCTCCGTGAGCCCGTAGAGGTGCGCGATCAGACCGTCGAGTTCGGCGCGCAGGCGGGCGCGCTCGACAGGATCGGTGGCGCCGTCCTGGTGGCCGCGCAGGCCGATTTCCTGCGCGAGGTCGTCATACTCCGCGGTAGCGCAGATCAAGCGCGCAGCGCGCGAGACGATCGGCCCGAACTGGGGGTCGCTTGTCGTCAGCCGAGGGACTGGAAGCTGGTAGATGTAGAACATGTTGAGCGTGCTGGAGACCTTCATGCGCAGGAACCAGTCGAGCGTGAAGCTATTGGCAATGGCGCACAGGAAGAGCATTTCGGCGTTGGAGATACCGGTCTCCAGCACTTTGATGGTCGTGCTGTTCACCTCGGTGAAGACGTTCTTCGGCGTAATTGTGGAGATCATGGTGCGCGTGTCGGTGTTGCGAGCGATGCGCCGGTGCACCCAGCGATAGCTCTGATAATCCATCGCCTGCCCCGCATCGGGCTCCTTCCCGAGCAGCGCACGGCGCCCGTCCTTCTCGTCGATCCAGTAGCCCGAGTGCCCCTCGGCAAGGCAGAACTGGTTGAACATCTTTCCCGTAAACAGGGGCAACCGCCCCGTGCCCGGCCTGGTCTTGAAGAGGTGGCTGTCGTTCCTCATGTGGAACTCGTTGGTGAGCACAACGTTCCACCTGCCGTCGAGCTCCTCACCCAGGAATGGGAAGGAGGCCATCTTGTCGGAGATCCGAACATCGGCCTCGTTCCTAAACTTCATGATCGATAGGGAATCTGGGGAGAGCCGACGGACAAGATCGACCGGGACTCGCAGGTGCTCTGACGAAGAGTGTAGGAAGTACTCCAAGTGGTCTGGTGCAACTGCCTCGCGAGGATTGATACGGAACGCTGCTGTGAACTCGGCCGTCTCGCCACCCTTTGCGAAGGTCAGCAGGCACAGCTCCTGTCGATGATCCACGTTCTCGAAAATGAACCTCTCGTTGGAAAGGTCGAATAGCGTGTCTAGGCGAGCCGACGAAAACAGGACGTCCCGGAGTTGCTTTGAGCCTAGGTCCGAGCAGATGCTGCCAGGAACGATCATTCCGCAATGACCGCCCGACCCGGCAAGGTTGAAGCACTGCTCCAAGAACAGCTTGTAGAGGTTGATGTCGGTACCTGCGCGCTTCCCGTTCACGACCGAGATCTGGTTCCGGTACTGCTGTGCTGACCGGTAGAACTCACTCACGTGCGGGAAGCCGCTCTGGTACTCCAGCCACGCCTCGCGAATTCCCGGCTTGCGGAGGAGCTTGCCCTTCTCCTCTTCGAAGTCCTCGATGCGCATCTTGTTCTTCGACACCAGGTCGGAGTAGTCGTCGAAGAACTCCTTCGCGTTGGGCTTGAAGATCTCCCAGGGCGGGTTGGTGATGATGGCATCGAAGCCGCCGCGCTTGTTCAGAATCTCGTCGAACTCGTAGCCCCAATGGAACGGACGAAGGGCGCGGATGTCGGCGAGCGTCAGCGCGCGCTTGGTGGGCCTGCCTTCGGTGTTCTTCTTCGCGTCCCACGTGGCTTGCTCGAACTTGATCTTGAGGTGCTTGCTGAACTCGTCGAGCAGGATCTGATCGAGGGCGTCCAGTGCCTGTGCCTTCTTGCGCTGAATCTCATCCCGCATCGCCGTGAGATCCTCGGTGTAGCTGGTGGCGTGGCGGTACTGGTCGATGAGCCGGTTCTTCTCCGCCAGGATCTGCTGATAACTACGCTTGAAGAGATCGCCCTGGGCAAAGCGCTCGTTGAAGGCGTCGTCATCGACGTGCATCAGGCCGATGAGCGAGTTGCCGGCAAGGATGTTGAAATCGATGTTCGGCAGCGGCTCGAGCTGGTCGACGTGATCGACCGCGGCGACCAGCGCCAGGAAGAGGCGCAGCTTGGCGATTTCGGTCGCCTCCTCCATGATATCGACGCCGAACAGGTTGTCCGTGATGATCCGCTTCTTGATGAAGTAGCCGATGCTCGGGTGCTCGCGTTTGGTGGTGTGCAGCCAGTCGCTGAGGTTGCGGTTGTTGAGGAACTCGATCCTGCCTACGACCGCGGCGTAGACGTTGATCAGTGTCTTCATCGCCGCGACCAGAAACGCGCCCGATCCGCAGGCCGGATCGAGCAAGGTCAGGTTCGGCAGGACGTTGTGGAGCAACTGGCGGCAGAGCGCGGCGTCGAGGTTGATGAGCAGTTCGGCTACGGATTCGAACTGGCGTGATGGGGGGAGGCCGGGGATTGAAGAAGAAGATGAACCCTCACCCCGGCCCTCTCCGGCTGGTGATGCGGGTGACGGGCCGTTTACGCCGTCGAGGATGAGCCGATGGATCGTGCGCTCGCACAGGTACTCGGTGATCTCGGGGCGCGTGTAGTAGGCGCCGAACTCTTTCTGGTTGATGTACTTCTCGAAGATGTAACCGAGGACGTCAGGGTTGATCTCGTCGTCCTTACCGCCGGGCGTATCGTCGAGGTGCCAGGAGTAGCGCCCGAACAGCGCGAGGAGGTTGTCGAACGCCTCGTCGGGTACGTCGATGTCGGGATACCGTTCTTCGATCGGGTGCGTCAGGAACAGACCGCCGTCGAGATATTTGATCTCGCCGAGTAGCGCGCGGGCTTCCGGTGAACGTTGGTCCGCCGGCTTCGCAAAGCCTTCGAAGAAGAGCATGCGGAGGAAGCAGCGGTAGTAGCGGTTCTTTTCGGCGGCCCGGCTTTCGGAGAGCTTGTCCTGCAGATAGTTCCCGTTGCCGTTGTCGATGAAGTGCTTCTTCTGCAGGAAGTAAACGAACATCAACCGGTTCAGCAGCACCGAGGCGTACCAGCGGCGATCGCGCTCGTCGTCGATACCTTCGATGAGCTGGAGGAAGGCGATGTGCTGGGCTTCGTACTCCCTGTAGAAACGCCTGGTGATCCGCTCGACGTCGAGCGCTTGCTTGAGGCGGCGGGCGACCTCGGCGATCGGCATGTTGCCAGCTTCGTCCAGCTCGCTGATGTCGACGACCATGGCCGCGAGCTTCCCGAGGAAGAGGTCGCCGGGCTGGCCACGGACGTAGAGGTGATCGCGCGGGTAGGTCTTCCCGTCTTGCCGCTTCACCCAGTACCAGAGGCTTTGGGTACGCTGCTTGTCGGTGAAGATGAGCAGGTTCTCGTGGTGCAGGCCGGCGACTTCCTTGCGCAGCGCGGCACAGGTCCTGGCGTCGGGGATCGGGCCGTCGTCAGCCGCGATCTCGAAGACCACGACACCCGAGAGCTGCGCGACCTGGCGGCGCTCGAACGTCGCGCCGTCGTGGGTGATCGCCACAACGCGCGTTGATGTGGGTTGCGACCAGCCAAGGACCTCGACGAAGAGAGTCCTCCAGTCGAAGTCCTGGATCAACTGGCGGGCACGGACGGAGTCGAAGGCCATGCTCAGAATCCCCTCCCGCGGAGATGCGGGAGAGGGGACAGGCCCAACGAGCAGATGATCCGCGGTTCGCGCGATTCCTCTTCCTCCTGAACGATGCACAGACGCCCCTCCTCCCGCAGCTCGACCACACGTTCGGCTAGCGTCTGGTCAGTGATTCCGCTGCGAAGTAGGCGGTTCAGGGTGTCGATCGCCACGGGACGGAGCGGGTAGTTGTAGAGGTCCTCGATTGCTCGATGCAGATCCTGCGTGTCGAACAGCGTACCCCTGATGTGCTCTGCATAGTGTTTGAGTCGCTCATAGGTGCGGAACCTCGCACCGGATGGACGGCCGAGTTGCCCGCCGACCGTCTTCTCTTCCTTCGCGACCTGTTCGGCGGCTTGCCGAACGAGATCATGATGTCGTTCATGACGGGCGAGTGCCGCCGTCTTCGGTGTGCACGCGGCGGCTTTCAGAATCGCGAACTGCGACTCGGTGATGCTCTTGCCGTCCGTGTCGACCCACGCCAGCGCATCATTGTCGTCCGCGGTTCGTACGTAGACCAGCACACCCTCGGGCTCGTCCCTAGTTGGTGTGTGTGGCTTCGCCGAGAACACCACGTTGGGCAGGTCGGCGATGATCTTCTGCACGGCCGGATCGCGGTCGATGGCGTTCTTCCAGATCTGAAAGGCGTACGAGCCGAGGTCTACCTCGGTATCATCATCGCCGTCGAGGATACCGGCCTTTTCGGTGAAGAGGTCGCGCACGGTTTGGTCGGCATGGTCGTCTTCGAAGAACGCCTCGTCGGTGCCAACGACCTCGGCGTTCTCACGCAAGCGCTGGCGCACCCGAGCCCGGAGTCGGATGATTCGTTCGACGCCATCGGCAGGGAGGAACGAGTAACAGAGAATCGCGTCGGCCTTCTGCCCGATTCGATCCACACGTCCGGCACGCTGAATCAGACGGATGATGGCCCACGGAAGGTCGTAGTTGACGACGATCGCGCCGTCCTGAAGGTTCTGCCCTTCGCTCAGCACATCGGTTGCAATGAGAACGTCGAGGTCGTCCTCGGGCCTGATCCAACCTCGCCGGTGATTGCTCTCCGGGCTGAATCGCCAGGCAAGACGCGTCGGGTCTTCGGCATCCCCGGTCACCCCGGCAATCCGGGCGACGCCGCGTGCCTCAAGTTGCCGGGCCAGATACTCGACGGTGTCCGCGAACTGTGTGAACACGAGGATCTTCTGCCCGAAATGCTTTCGAGTGATCAGCTCGAGGAGCTTGGAGAGCTTGGCGTCGCGCTCAGGTCGCCACTCGCCACATTGTTTCAACACCCCAAGCAGCGACGCCACATCGGCCTGCAGATCCTTCGCGAGCTGGCCTTGGAAACGATTGGCGCGGAGCCACTTGAAGCGCTTCTTCAGCGGACCGCCGTAATGCGCGTAGATCTCCGCAGCGCGCTTGCGGAAGTCGGCGTCACTCCTCAGTCCCGAGCCGTTCGGCTGCGTTCCGCCGTCCTCTTCATCCTCGGCAACGAGATCGTTGTCGGCATCGCTAACGCCGGTGTCGAGAAGACTTGCGTCCTGCGTGCCGATCGGGACGGGGTCCCCGTTCTCAAGGGCGTGCAGATAGACGAAGTTGCGAAGGACGTGGCGCTCCACGGACTGGATGAACGCTTGACCGCTGCTCTCGAGGCGCTTGAACAGGTTCGTCCGGCAGAAGCCCATCAACCGCTTCCCGGCGCGGCCCAGATCCGCGATCACATTCGCCTCGGCAGTCGTGGGCGGGTCATAGGGACGGGGCTCGATATAGTTGCCCAGCCCATAGCGTGGCAGCGTCAGATGATTGATGGCGTTCACCACCGGGTCGGCATAGAGCTTCGCGTACTGGTCGTCCGGGTCCTTGTCATCGATCTTGAACTTCACCGTCCTGGGTTCGCGCGTCGGGAAGTACGAGCGGGTGCCGTCGGCGAAGGTGAGGAACCTGCGCCCGTTGCTCGGGTCCGTCTCCGCGTAGTTGTCCTGGATGAACGTGCGAGTTCGCCGGACCAGGTAGAGGCGCATCAGCTCGCGCCAGTCATCCGCGTATTCGCTCTTTTCGAAGGCGGCGAGTGAGCGGACAGAGCACTGGTGACGGCGGATGAACTCGGTTTCACCCAGATCGCTCAGCAGCTTCTCCGGTCGAATCCCCAGGTCCCGATCCTCGGCGATGAAGAGGCGCAACTGGTTGCCCAGGTCGCCGTACGTCTTGTTGTACGGAGTGGCCGACAGCAAGATGACCTTACTCTCGTTCTTCTCGATGTACTCGCGGATCACCCGATACCGCTTGCCCTCGCGGTTGCGGAGGTTGTGGCTCTCGTCGATCAAGACAAGGCGGTGGCGGCGCAGCTCGGGCAGCTCCTTCATGACCTGGCTAACGGAGAGCACTTTGCTCCGGAGGCGGTACCGTATTCGGTAGTCTTCCCACATCGGCACCAGGTTCTTCGGGCAGACGATGAGCGTTTCGAGATCGTGGTCATCCTCGAAGATGCGCGCCAGCGCGGTTGCGATGAGGGTCTTCCCAAGACCGACCACATCGCCGATCAAGACGCCGCCGCGCTTGTTGAGATGGTGCGCTGCGATTTTCACGGCCGCGACCTGGAAGTCGAAGAGCATGTCCCCGAAATCCTTCGGGATGCGGAACTCAGTGAGCCCGTGGCGAGCTTCCTCCGACAGGTGGTACGCCATCTTGAGGTAGATGTAGTAGGGCGGAAGGGGCTCCTCGCGCGCCCAGCTCTGCTCGATGATCTCGACCAACTCGTCGGAGATGTCGACGCACCAGCGATCCTCCCAGCGGTCCTCGAACCAGCGCGCCAGCTTCTGGCAGGCATCCTGATCGACAACGTCGACGTTCAGCTCGCCCTGCTGAGAGAGCCCAGCGAAAGTCAGGTTGCTGCTGCCGAGGTAACCGACGGTGGGACTGATCGGGTCGGGCCGGAAGAGCAGGTAGAGCTTCGCGTGGAGCTGATGGCGGAGATACAGTTTGACGACGACCTTCTTCGCTTTGATCTGCGCCGCGAGACGTTGCAAACCAGCCTCGTCTGCGTTGGTCGGCGTGCCGATCATGAGTTGCTGGCGGAACTCTTCCGCCAGCTTTTTCTTCAGGTGAATCGCCGTCTGATTGTCGATGCCATCTCCCGTGTGGACGAGGCTCAACGCATCGCGCAGCTGATCCTGAGCGAGCCGCTGCATGCCGACCAGCAGCCGGCAGCACTGCCCGGGGCCGCCTGCCCATCGTTCGACGTACTCATCGATCCGCTTCCAGCCGCGGAGGTTGAAGTAGCCGACGCAGAAGTCGGCCCGGTCGGCGAGGTGCAGAGTCTCGCGTAGCGCGGGGAGCAGGGACTGGTCGATGTTGTCGAAGATTCGCGGCATCAGCGGCCCCGAGGCTACATCTCTTGACGGAATCGTTACTGCATAGCGCAGGATGGCGAGAGAGATCAAAACCGCGCGTGGGGTGGCCCGACTGGCACACCAACTCCAGTCGCCATCCGGTACGAGAAAGGTGGGCGGCGCGTCGGCGGGACGCTCAGCCAGCTCGCGATCCGTCAGACGCGCATAAATCTTTTCCCTCTTCACGAAGTTGCGTGGGCAGATTTGGGTGACTTGTGGTGAGTTTGCGCGTGGAGGACGGGGTGGGGGCGGCGCGGGCCGGTAACGAGCCAGGCGACGCGGTGGGGCGGGGTGTGTGTGCATGCGTGGGTATTGAGCGTTCGTCCCGGATGGATGATCGTCATGCCCGCGAACGAGTCTGTCGATAAACGGGCAAACCCGGCTTCGACAAGCTCAGCCTGAGCGGGGGTGGAGTTGATTTCATTGGGTTTTCCCCGCTCACCCTGAACTACTATCGCCGCAAGTCTCCGCGCGGCGCGACGAAATCTTCAGGCCATGGAGCGGCAGTGCCTTCCCGTTCGTCCCGAGTAGCGCCTTCTTCTGGCGCGTATTGAGGGACAGGCTCGGCGGGGGCGCGCCCCTCGATACGGAGCCCAGGGGAAGGGCTCCTACTCGGGGCGAACGGGCTGGTTGTTCGCATTGGGTTGCGGGTGGTAGCCCGCGCCAAGCTCGTCGAAGGGTGAACGGGAGTTTATCGACAATCTCGGAACGCGGGCATCCAGGTGGCGGCAGTGGGCGCCGGCGGCACCCCACCTCACCCTGGACTCCGCCTGCCGCGGGAATGACGTACCATCCTCGCCGCCCACTTTTCTTTGAGGTTCAAAGAACCGCCGCGTTCACCACGTACACCGACTCGCCGCCGGAGACGAAGACCCGCCGGCCGTCGGGGGTTGCAACGACGTCTCGGGCGCCGCGGATCGCCACACTGCCGCGCACGCGCGCGCCGGCAGCGTCGATGGCGGTTAGTGCTCCAGCGGTCTGGCTCGCCACCCACACGGTCGCACCATCGGCGCTGACGGCCAATCCGGTGGGTTGTACCGGGACCGGAATCGAGGCCGTTGTCCGACCCGCCGCCACATCGATCGCCGAGACACTGGGACCGCTGAGGTTGGCCGTGTACGCTCGCGTTCCGTCCGGCGCTACGGCTACCCGGTACGGGTTGCCGCCCACCTCGATCTCGGCAGTGAACTGCTGCCGGCGCGTGTCGTAGAGTTGCACGAAGCCCGGTGAACACACCGGCTTGCAGCCGGCAACGAAGAGCGTCGTTCCGTCGGCGGTTAGCGCCACGTCGGATGGGCGCACGTCCGGCATGACATAGTCCCCCCGCCCACTCGGCAACTCGACGACAACCAGCGTGTTGTTTACCCCGTTGGCGATGTACGCCGTGTCGCCGGCGGGGGAGATCGCCATCCAGCCGAAGCCGCCGCGGAAGCGTTGCACGAAGAGATTCAGCGGCGCTGCCAACGTATTCGTCGTCGCATCCAGCACCGCGAGCGTGTTGGAGAAGAGGTCCGCGACGTAGACCCGGCGTCCGTCGGGAGAGACGGCGATTCCCGTGGAGTTAGCGCTGGTGCGTAGTTTCGCGATCGCTGCACCGCTGCCGGTGTCGATCACCGCCAGCGTCCCGTTTGCCGCCGCGTACACATGGCGGCCGTCGGGTGCCATTGCCAGCAAGACCGGCGGGGGACCGACCGACACCGTCGCCACGACGGCCGCTGCGGCGGCCACGTTCGGCGTTGCGCCCGGCCCCGCCGCGCAGGCGGCCAACGCGACGACAGCAACGACCGACGCCCAGAGCCCCGCGACGTAGCCCGCATATCTTCTCATCGTCACACCATCCCTGGCCGCCGGCGTTGGTCTCGGTTGCTCTCCCTGCAAGATGCACCGGCCACGACGAGGCCCGCCACGTTCCTCGCTACCCGCCGAAGCGGCGGCTCGCGACGCGCCAGAGTACCAGCACCACCACGACTACCAGGGCGACGACGAGCAAGATCACGAACACGTACTCCTCGACGAACGCCGCCAGAACGGCGGCCAGCGCCACCGCCGGCCCGACGATGAGAAAGGTCGGGTCGTAGTAGATTCCTGCCAGGTAGACCGTGAGGCCAAGCAGGATCAACGCCACCAGCGCCACTTCGTTGCGCTGCAGGAGTCCCTGTCGCTCGAGGGCGAACAGCATGTTGAACGCGCCCACGAAACCCAGCCAGTGCAGGACCAGCCCGCGCAGGTTCCGCCACGACCAGTCTCCGGTCGGCAGCGTGTGCTCCCAGAGGCTGACCGCCGCGAAGGCGACGACGAGGCCGTGAAAATACCCGTGTGCCACCGCCGCGCCGGCATCGACCAGCGCCAGCCCTATCACCGACAACGCCACCAACGCGCCCGCGAGAACGATGCGCACCCGCCAGTGCCTGCCCACCCCTCCGACCTGCGTCTCACCCATGTCAGTTCTCCCCAACCGTCGTGCGAACCGGCCCCAACGCCAGTCGCTCAAGCCCATCCAATCTCAACCGGTCCCCATCGATCTCGATCGATCTCAACCCGCCTCAGTCCCTCCACTCAGCGCAGCCCGGCCGCCAGCCGCGTCGCTTCGTACATCGCACCCCAGTCCTTTTGCCCCAAACCGTGGGCTGCCGCGGTCAGGAGGCGGTCCCGCACAATATTGGCCACCGGCAGCGGCGCCCGCGCAGCCGCGGCGGCGTCGACGATGAGTTGCAAGTCCTTCAAACCGGCAACCAGAGCGAAACCGACGTCGTCGAACTTGCGGGCGCGAACCCGCTCGGCGTAGTCCTTGAGCGCGGGCGACCCGAACAGAGTCGACATAACCAGTTCGAGAATTGTGGCGTCGATCCCGCTCTTTTCGCCGAAGGCGAACACCTCGCCCATGAGCTCGATCACCGCCGCCACCAGATAGTTCACGGCCAGCTTGAGGCAGTTGGCGACCCGATGCGACGTCCCGAGGTTGACGGCGCCCAGGGAGTACGCGGTGAACAGTCGTTCGCAGCGTGCGATCGCGTCGGGATCGCCGGCAACGAAGGTCCGCAACTGGCCCGCCGCGGCGGCGTCGGGGCGGCCGAGGACGGGCGCCGCCACATAATGGCTGCCGTGTTCGGCGTGCAGCGCCGCGAGCCTTTCGGCGCACATTGGCGAGATGGTCGTGGTGCCGACGTGAATGCCCCCGCGGCGCAAACCGGCGAGAATCCCCTCCGGCCCTTTGACGGCGGCGAGCACCGACTCGTCGTCCATCAGGCACGTGACCACCACGTCGGCGCCGGCGGCGGCGGCCCGCGGCGACGGCGCCACCTTCGCGCCCGCTCTGGTGAGGCGCTCTGCCTTTGCCACGGTCCGATTGTACACCGTTACGGTAAACCCGGCCTTCAGGATGTTCTGGGCAATCGCCGTTCCCATCCGTCCGAGGCCGACGAACCCAACCTTCTCTACGGCACCCGTCATGACCGCCAGCCCTCCTCGCGAGCTAGAGAATGTCACGCTCGGCCTTCCGAGGGAAACACCGCCGCATCTTGCGCCCCGGCGAATGGATGCTCCGGAGAGGCGCCGCGGAGCCGGCGCCGGGTGGACTTAGACGCCGTCATCGCGATAGGAGGAGTGCAGGCGCGGCCGCGCCGGAGGGGATTCGATGTACATCAACGTTGACGGGGTCCGTCTGTTTTTCGATGTGGAAGGGGCCAAACTCGTCCCCGATGGCCCGACGATGCGGGAGAAGCCGACGCTGCTCCTGTTGCACGGCGGGCCCGGCTTCGACCATTCGAGTTACAAGCCGGCGTTCGCGCGTTTCGCAGACCTTGCCCAGGTCGTCTATCTCGATCACCGCGGCAACGGCCGCAGCGACCGCAGCACGACCGAGCGCTGGACCCTCGCTCAGTGGGGAGACGACGTACGCGCTTTCTGCGATGCGCTTGGCATCGAAAAGCCCATCGTCATGGGCCAGTCGTTCGGCGGTTTCGTCGCGATTGCGTATGCCACGCGGCACCCGGATCATCCGGGCGGGCTCATCCTGTCGAGCACCTCGGCACGCCATCGTCTCGACCGGGTTCTTGCGACATTCGAACGGCTCGGTGGTTCCGCCGCGCGCGAAGCCGCCCGCCGTTACTGGCAGGAGCCGGGCCCGCACACGATGCAGGAATACGTGCGGCTCTGCTTCCCGCTTTACAATCGCACCCAGGGCGATCCGGAGAGCCTGTCGCGCACGGTCTGGAACTTCGACGTCATGTACCACTTCGGAGCGGGAGAAGACCTGTCGTTCGACTTCCTCGCCGACCTCGGTCGCGTGCATTGTCCGACCCTGGTGCTGGGCGGCGAGCAGGACCCGATTACCCCGATCGAAGATCAGGCCGACATTGCCGCGGCGATTCCTCCGCAGTATGTGCGCTTCGAGCGCTTCGCCGCTTGCGGCCACGGCGTCTTCCGCGACAACCCGGACAGGGCGTTCGGGGTGATTGAGGAGTTCTTGGGAGCGTGAAGGCCCCCCTCACTTCACCTCTTCCAACCAGTCCTGGCTGTTGAACCACTTGTCCTGGAGCGCTTCGAGCGCGCCGGTACCGTCGAGTTGATCGAGGAAGTTCGTCGTCCAGTTGACCAGCAGCGGGTCGTTGGGAGGCAGTGCGATGCCGAGTGGCTCGAAGGAGAGTGGGTCCTTGAGCACTTCGA
This sequence comes from Candidatus Binatia bacterium, assembly GCA_023150935.1. NCBI lineage: Bacteria > Candidatus Binatota > Binatia (SeqCode) > Binatia bacterium. The sequence continues at coordinate 18,339 of JAKLJW010000050.1, forward strand.
GATTGACCCACGGATAGCGCATTGCCGCGAGCAGGGCGGCGGGGTAGTCGGCGACCATGGCGTCGGCCTTACGTTCGACGAGGAACCTTACGGCGGCGTCGTAGCTGTTGGCGAGTATGAGCTGTGCGGTCGGCAGGAACGAGCGCACGAAAGCTTCGCTGGTCGAGCCCTGCAAGGCCACGATGCGCAGGTCGGCGTCGTTCAAGCGATCGCGATCTTTGAGGCGTTCGATATCCTCCGATCTGGCGACGATCGTCTTGCCCGAAAGCAGGTACGGGCCGACGAAGGCGACCTTCAGGTTGCGCTGCGGAGTCATGGTCACACCGCCGAGCGCCACGTCGATGTCGCCGGCCTCGATTGCGGGGACCAATTCGCCGAACTGCATCGTCACGACCCGCAGCCTGACGCCCATGGCTTCGGCCATGGCCTGCCCGAGATCGGGCTCGAGGCCGATGATGTTGCCGTTTTTCGCTTCCATGGTCAGCGGCGGTTGATCTACCGTCGTGCCGACGACCAGTTCCCCGCGGTGTAGTATCCGCGCAATGACCGGTGCGACGCTCTTCGGCGCCGATAGTGCGGCCGGTTCGTGGTGGCGTGTCGCACAGGCGCCGAGCGCCAACACCCCCACCATCGCCGCTGCTGGCCACCCCTTCCAACCCATTTCGGTCTCCTTCTCCGAGCCCTTGCGAGGCCGGTAACGTGCCCCGATCACGCGTTATGTGCCGTACCCGGAGCGTACGGACCCAGCGCAAAAAGTCCAGCGGGTTGTTGGAGGCGTCGGCGCCGGCGGCAATCTCGGCCTCGGGCGGGCGAAGGCACGGGCCGCAACGGGAAACGCAAGCGGTGCGCCGAACGGCTCTCCAGGTCACGGGGTGGGGGCCGAAGGCGCACGGGCCGGGCTCTCCTGCCAATGACGTTCGAGGTCAGCGCGGGTAAAGACACTGACCACGGGCACGGACGGTCCGGCGGCGGCGCGCACGTTGTCCATGCCGCCTTCCTGTCGGTCCACCAGTACGACGACCGCCGCGACACGGATACCCGCCTCGCGGCAGCGTTGGACGGCGTCGATCGTGGACCCACCGGTAGTGACGACGTCGTCGACCACGGCCACGGTTACGCCCGGGCACCCCTCGATGAACTTCATCATCCCGTGGCCTTTGGGGGTCTTGCGTACGGTGAAGGCGTTAAGGGGACGCTGGATCGTGGCGCACCAGAACGCCGTGGCCAGGGCGATAGCGTCTGCCCCCATGGTCAGACCGCCGATGCCGTCGACGCCGGCCGGCAGCCGTTCTGCCACCAGCAGTCCGATGAGCGGCAGAGCTTCGCCGCGCATGGTGGTGGCTTTGCAGTCGATGTAGAAGTTGCTCTTCCTTCCCGAGGTCAGCTCGAAGCGCTCATCGTCGGCGCGGTGGTAGGACCACCGCACCAGCAGTTCGAGCAGGCGCGCACGCGCCTGGTCTGCCGTAATCGTCGCGCCGGTGTCGCTCATGGGTTGCGGCCGGCTCCTACCACCGTCGCCCGGCCGGGATCAACCCGGGTCCCGTGGAGCGGTCGTGTCGGTGCGAAGCAGGAAAGGACAGCGGTGAAATCTGCCCGTTCGCCGCAGGTGTAACGTGCGCTCCCCGCGCGTTCGGTCGGCGCAGCGTCTGCGATGAAACCCGAACAGAGCGTGCGCGGAGCGTTCGCTCCACCGATACTAGACGTCGAGTTGCACGAACCAGCGCAGGTCCGCGCTGACACCTTCCATGGCGCGACCGGTCAGGGTGCCCGCGCGGTCAACCCGCGATCCGATCGCTCGGCCTTCCCTACCCGTGCCCGGACAGGGGCAAGGCCCGCGCCGGTCCGTCAGGCTGCCGGCGTCCCTGCTCCCAGCTCTGCAGCGTCACGACGCTCACGCCGATAATGAGCGCGAATTCGGCCTGAATTTGTCCAGCTTCGTGCGAATCGCGCGCACGTCGTCGGGGCGGAACTCGGTCACGCGGCTGGGCTTGAGGCGCCCCCTGCGGATCGCACCCGCCTGCTTGATGCTGGTCACGAGCCGATCGAGATCCTTCTGCTTCATTTGAACTCCTCCGCAAGGAGGTGTCGCAAGACACGCAACTGCCCTGGTGAGAGGTCCTCCTGCTTGATCTTCCGGTAGATCGTCAGCATGTCGAAGGTCTCCGACTTCACCTCCCAATAGTAGATCACTCGGAGCCCACCGCGCTTGCCCATCCCCGGACGGCGCCACCTGATCTTGCGAAGGCCACCGGAGCCGCGGATCACCGCGCCCTGCTCCGCGGACTTCGTCACGGCGCGACCGCCAAGCGGAGTCTGGACACCTGCATGGGTGTCCACCGACGGTAATTTGCCCGCGTTCAGTCGTCTGACGGCGGACGCGGCAGGGCCCCGGCGGCGAGGGCGAGGGCTCGCATGTCCTCGAGCCACGCCAGGCGCTGAGCGGGCGTTGTCAAATCCAGCCCTCGGTTGGCGGCGCCATGTGGCCGATCGCCGCGCGCGGGGAACACGACGAGGTCGGCGAAGACGGCCGTGCCGACTTCTTCGACCGTCCTCGATATGCACTCGATCTGGCCGGGGCGCCAGATGCCGGCGGCGTCGGGTCGAGGACCGGGTCGTGGTGTCACCCGACCCGGTGTTCGATCCGTACGAGGTCCCGCGTCGCTGGCAGTGACCGGCGCACCGGCACCGGGCCATTCTGCCGGATTGAGGCTGCCTCTCGTGTCCGCCGAGCGTGAGTTCCAGCCGTTGGGCTTGAACCGATCGGGGTCGGAATCAGGATCGGAATCGAGGACGACACGAGCTTTGGCCACGAGCGACTTGCGGTCCACCGAACAGCCATCGAGTCTGCCGGCCGGGTACATCGGGCAACGGAGCGATTCCGATGCCGACACCGATTCCGACCCCGAGGGGAACTCGCTGCAGCCGGCTTCGACCGGCCAGCAGCCCACCGGAAGGAGGTGCATCGGCTCATCGAGGAACGTCGTATTCGCTTCCTGCTGACGGGCAGCAGCGCACGGAAACTGCGGCGGGGTCGAGCCAACCCGCCGTGTGGCGCCGCGCGACCTGCGCGGACTGCGTGCCCTTGCCGAAGAGGGCGCCTTTCGGTCCCTGCTGCTCGTCACCGACGACGCCACCGAGGCGGTTCGCGACGGGGTCCGCTGCCTGCCTCGCGCCCCGGGCAGAGGGACACCAATGCCGCGACGCTATCGGTCCCACCGACGCGGGACCTGGTACGGATCGAACGCCTGGTCGGGTGAGATGACGACGAGGTCCTCGATCCGGGCCTGCGCCGCCAGCATGCGATCGAACGGGTCGCGATGGTGGAGCGGCAGGTCGCCGGCGAGGACTGCGTGGCCGACCGTTATCGGCAGCGTCTCGAGCAGGTACGCGTCCATGGCGTCACGCGCGAACGCGGCGAGATCCTGGGCGAGGGAGGAGATCTCCGTCACCTTGCCGAGCTTCCGCTTGATGGCCAGCTCCCAGACGCTCGCGGTCGAGACGAGCACGGCATCGGGGACGCGTTCGAGGAACGCGCGCGTCGGCTCGGGGACGTTCTCGGGGGCGCTGACCAGCCAGATGAACGTGCAGGTGTCGAGCAGGACGCGCACGGCTCAGCGCCCCTCGAAGTCCCGTTCGATGTCGGGGTGCGGCGCGTTGAAGTCGGGGGCGAGGGTGAGCGCTCCGGCAAACGCCCCCCACGCCGGCCGGCGCTTCGGATGGACCGGGACGAGCCGCACCGCGGGCTCGCCGTCGCGGGCGATGTAGACCGTCTCCCCGCGCACGGCGCGCTCGACCAGCTGCGACAGCTTCGTCTTGGCCTCGTGCATATTGGCGATGGTTTCCCGCATGCAGTTCTAGCTAGCACTCGTTAGCTAAGCGCTCAAGCCGGCGGCCGCCAGCCCGGGCAGCCCGTCGTTGCCATAGCCCCCCCGGACGAGGGCGGGCCTACACGCCGTCCAACACGGCGCCACCCCCCCTGTGTGAGCTATGTCTCCGGATAGCCCGTGATCGACTGGATCTCCCGGAACATGGGCAGCAGTTGCCGGTACATCTTCAGGTACACCTTCCGGTAGAGCTCCCGGTAGATCTCTTCGTTCTTCTCGATCGGCACGAAAACGTCCCGAACGCGGGTCATGGCGCCGACTGCGGCGGGAAAGCTCGGGAAGAATTTCAGACCCACGGCGGCGTCGATGGCGGCACCGAGGACCGCGGTCTCGTTGGTGTGCGGCCGGTGGACGGGGAGCCCGAAGACGTCGGCGGTGATCTGCATGATCGAGTCGCTTTTCGAGCCGCCGCCGGTCGCCCGGACCTCGGTGAAAGGCACCCGGTTCTTCTTCTCGGTCAACTCGGCGCCCTCCTTGAGGGCGAAGACGATGCCTTCGACAATGGACCGGTAGAGGTAGGCGCGGTTGTGGATGTCGCCGAAGCCGATGACGGCGCCCTTGGCGAACGCTGCATGCTCCGGCCCCGGCGTCCAGTACGGCTGGCAGACCAGCCCCATGCTGCCGGCAGGCACATCCCGCAAGAGTCTCTCCAAGAGATCTTCGGGCGCGACGGCCTCTTCCTGCGCCTGCAGCCGCTCCTGCAGCCCGAACTCCTCCTTGAACCACGACACCATCCACAGGCCCCGTACCACCGTCACTTCGGAGTAATACTCGCCGGGAATCGCCGATGGATGCGGCGGGAGGAACGGTCGCAGCTCGACGTACTTCCGGTTCTGGGTGTTGATGGTCGCGGTGGTGCCGAAGCTGACGCAGGCCCGGTCCGGCGTCAGGCACCCCGTGCCGATGACGTCGCACGCCTTGTCGTTGGAGGCGGCGATCAACGGCAGGCCCGCCGGGATGCCGGTCTCCGCCGCCGCCTGCGTTGTGACGTGGCCCAGAAGCTCGCTCGGCTGGACCAGCGCCGGGAGCTTCTCTGCCTCGATGGGGAAGAGCTTCCACTTGAAGTTCCACCTCGCCGCCCAGCGGGATCGCTTGACGTCGAACGGGACGGCCCCGATTACGTTGCCGGACGAGTCGCGGAACTCGCCGGTGAGTCGGTGGGTGAGGTACCCGGAGAGGAAGAGAAACTTGTGCGTCTTCTCCCAGATCGCGGGCTCGTTCTGCCGAATCCAGCTCGACCGCGAATACTGGGTCGCCATCTCGATGAACTGGTGCAGTCCGGCTGCCTTGAGCAGCGGCACCGCGAAGCTCGGGATGATTTTCGTCGCGTCCGCCTGGCGCGCGTCCAGCCAGACGATGGCGGGTCGCAGGGGAGTGCCCGCACGATCCACGTTCACGAGCGTCATGCGCTGAGTGGTCAGGGTGACGGCGACGACGCGGTCCGGGGGGCCGCCGGCCGCGAGCACTTCCCGGCAGGTCTGGCACAGCGTCCGCCAGTAGAGATCCGGCTGCTGCTCGGCCCACCCCGGACGCGCGGAGAAGTAGGGCTCGATCGGTTGTTTGACCAGGTGGCGCAACTCGCCGGCCAGGTCTACCAGCGCGGCGCGCACTGACTGGGTCCCGACGTCGATCGCCAGGATCAGCTCACCGGATGGGGCGGTAGAACCAACCATGGGATCGCTCGAGTTGTGCCGGAGGGGTGGCCGCGGAAAGGGCCTGTCACGCCTCAACGGGTGTGTCTCGCGTCATCCGAGTCCGTCGGCGCCTTGTCGTCCAACCCCAGCACCCCGCCGGGGTTCATGATGTTGTGGGGATCGAAGTGGCGCTTGAGCGCCCGCAACACCTCCATCTGCGCCGCGCCGAGGAACTTCTCCATCCAGGGAGCGAACATCCTGCCGATGCCGTGGTGATGGCTGACCGAGCCGCCGTGCGCGACAATCTGGCTGACGACGTCCGAGCGGAACGTGAAGAACTCCTGCTCGTCCCTGGGTTTCATCATGAAGATGAAATAGAGGTTGGTGCCCTCGGGATAGAAATGGGAGGCGTGGGTGAGGCAGCAGGTGCCGGGACGCTGCTTGACGAAGGCGCGCACGCCGGCGTGCAGGTTGTGCAGGTTGTCCCACGTGACCCCGGTTTCGAGGGTGTCGATGACGATGCCGTAGTCCAACAGGTCCTCGCGCATGTGCACGTCGGAATAGCGGCCGTGCTCCCACTGCCGGGTCGCGTAGCCGGTGAGCGACATGGCTCCGTGGGTACGGGCGATCCGGCGCACCTGCTTCCTGACGTTGACGGCGAAGCCTTTCTCGCCCTCGACGGTGCCTATGCAGAGGCAGCGGCGCATGGGCTCCATGCCGCGGCTCCGGAGGAACCTGTCGAACAGCCCCCCGTCGAAGCCCTTGAGCTTGAGTCCGGTCTCCGTCTCCTCCGGGTCCGAGATCCGGAGCACCGCCGGCCTGCCGAACTCGCCCTGCACGATCTGCCGGGTGGCGCTGACCGCGTTCTCCCAGGACGGGAACATGAACGCGAAGCGCTGTCGGTTCTCTGGCCGGTGGTTGAAGATCTTCATCGTCACCTCGGTCAGGATGCCGAAGGCTCCCTCGTTCCCCTTGAGAATGTCGTTTACCTTGGGGCCGGTGGCGGTTCCGGGGATGTCGCTGGTTCTGATGATGCCCGCCGGGGTCACGTACTCCTGGCTGTGGACGATGTCATACGCGTCGCCGTAATACGTCGACGCCTGCCCGGACCCGAGGGCGGCGATCCACCCGCCCACCGAGGCCAGCTCGAAGGATTGGGGGAAATGGCCGCAGGTGTAGGCGATCGCGGTGCCGAATCGTTCCGGCGCGTGGTTGAGCGCCGCCTCGTACTCGGGACCCATCATGCCCGGCTGGACCACGCACGTCTTGTTGAGCTCGTTGATCGTCAGGATCTTGTTCATGTGGGTGCGCAGCACCACCGCGACCCCGCCCTTGTCCGGCTGCATCCCCAACACCACGCCCGAGCCGCCGCCGTACGTGACGATGGCGATGCGGTTGGCGTGGCAGTACGCGACGATCTGCTTCACGTCCTCCTTGTCGCGTGGGTGGAGCACGAGGTCGGGCGCCGTGCGGACGATGTTCTTGCGCAGGCTTAGGTTCTCGTCGAGCGACTTGCCGTGGCTGAACTTCACCCGACTGTAGTCGTCGGTGGCGACGTTCGCCTCGCCGATCATGGTGCGGAAGTCGTTGATCCGTTCGGCGCTCAGGGCGATCGGGTGATCGATGCTCACCGGCTCGTCACCGCCGGGCTGGCGCTGTCGGAAATCGTCGTCGGTCATGCCGAACTCGGTCTTGAACATCTCGAACCAGGCCGGGCTCGGGTGTTTGAACTTGTGCGGGTCGTACTTGAAGATCGAGCGGTACGAGTTGTCGGCCGGGGCGTCGTTTCGCCAGTCGGGTTGGAATTTCTTGAACACGCTCATCGTCCGTCTCCTTGACCGGTCATTGCGGCACGCTGAGCGCCGTTCTGACCCGTGAAATCTCCTGCTCCCTGCGCCCGTCGTCCCAGCCCAGATCTCGGGCGACCATGGCCGCGACTTGTTCGATCACCTCGTCGCCCGGGGTCGGCTCGGTCGTCGTAGAAGGCGACCATCACCGGCTGGGGGTAGACGAAGTTCGGGGCGATGTTCGTGAGAGTCTTCCGTTCCCGGAACGATTCCCGCACCAGACCGAACTCGTAATTCGCCAGGTACCGGGAGCCCCCGTGAATGAGCTTCGAGGTTGCGGCCGAAGTCGCGCAGCCGAAGTCCTGCTTCTCGACCAGGGCGACCGCCAAGCCGCGGGAGGCCGCGTCATACGCCACCGCAGCGCCGGCGATGCCCCCGCCGCCGACCAGCACGTCGAATTCGCCGTGCGAATGCCTGTCGATGAATCGTTCCATTGATCCGCCGATGCGCGGGCGAGCGCTCGCGTTCATGTGGTTGTCCTCCCGGGATCGATGCCGGCCGCCCGCAGGGTCTGGATCTCCGCGAAGCGCATGACCGCGCCCATGATCTTCCTCGCTTTCGGGGCGTCGCCACGTTCGATCGCCGCGTAGATGTGACGGTGGAACGTCATCGATCGCCGCCGGTTGGCCTCGACCTCGAAGTAGCGCAGCGACGAGGCGCGGGTCATCTGCGTAAACGCGTTGAGGAGAACGACGAAGAGGAAGTTGCCGCTGGCGCGGGCGATGAGGTTGTGCACCCGCCAGTCCTTTTCCTCGAGCGGCATATCCGGGCTCTCGAAGACGACGCGCTTCAACTCGTGGAGGTCGTTGTCGGTCCGGCGGGCGGCGGCGCAGCCGCTGATCTCGGGCAGCAGGATGCGGCGCAGCTCGTGGAGGTTCATGAGGCCGCGCGGATTCACCTGGCCGTCGAGGAAGAGCAGATGGCGGGCGAGATCCAGGCTGCCGCTGTCGAGGAAGTCTCGCACGAAGATGCCGCTGCCGTGCTTGATCTCGAGCAGGCCCATGCTCTCGAGTTTGTGCAGTGCCTCCCTGACCGTGGTCCGGTTGACGGACAGTTGCTCGGCCAGCTCCCGCTCGGGCGGTAGCCTGGAACCGGGCGGCAGCTTGCCGCGGACGATACCGTCCTTCAGCCGCTCCACGATCTCCTCATGGAGGCGGATCTTCGTCACGGGACTCAAGCGGGTGGTCTCGGTGCGCATGGCGACTGGTCCCGGGTGCGAACACATGCAGTCATCGGATGGTCCGACCACTTAATGCCCACAATGGAAAGTGTCCGTCAAGCGGGGAACCGCGGCGTTCCGGCGCGGGGCGCGCGCTGACTCGCGACCCGCTCGAACAATCCATCGGTGCCCAGTGGCGCTGCGGCGCGCTCCCGGACGAGAGGGCTCGCTACAGCGCATAGCCCGCCTGCCAGGCACAACGGGTGGTACGCTCCGGACGAAGTTCGGGATTGAGCACGCACAAGCGGAAGCACGGCTCTCTGGTCAGCCGGGAAGCGCGCCCCGGGGCGCGATCATTCCTCGCCGGTAGACGGGGTCGGGGTTCGGGTTACTGACGGCTCGGACCAGGCGGCGACCCAGCAGGCAGGATTTACGCGCTTCTCCACGACGTCGAGTGGCGTGCCCGGTTGTCTTCGGCCACCATATCCTTGACCATAGTTGCCCATACGCACATACTACTTTCATGCGCACTCGATTGAGGAAGGTCACGGTCAATCTGCCCGCCGAGGTTTTGGAAAACGCGACCAAGCTGACCGGCAAGGGCATCACACCGACCATCGTGGAGGGCTTGCAGGAGCTGGAACGCAGGGCCAAACGCTCGGCGCTGCGCGCGCTCAAGGGCAAGGTGCGCGTGGGGCTCGATCTCGAGGAGACGCGCCGCTGATTCTCGTCGACACCTCGGCCTGGATCGAGTTCTTCCGTGGCCGGACGCCGTTTGCCGACGCCGTCGATCGCTTGCTCGAGTCGAACGAGGTCGCGGTGTGCGGCCCAATCGTCACCGAGCTACGGCGCGGCCTCGGTACCGCACGCGAGCGGGCGAGAGTGCTCCCGCTCCTCGATGGATGCCACACGCTCGATCAGCCGGCTCGGCTCTGGGAAGAAGCGGGTGACCTGGGCTACGCGCTCGCGCGCCGCGGCGTCAGCGTCAAGACACTCGACCTCTTGATTGCGACCTATGCGCTCGCCCACGCGGCGCCGCTCCTTACGGTCGATGCCGACTTTGCGGCGATGAAGCGCGGCGGGCTCGATCTCATCCTCGCCGAGGCGTGAGCCCTGCCGGCAGCGTCGCAAGCACCGGGCGCATGAACCGACGCCTGGACTCGCTGCGAACATCGGCGATACGAGTTTGTGAAAAAAGGGTCTTCGTGAAGTCGAGTGGGTAAAATCGAGTGGTCATCGTAGCTGGAAGCCGCACGGATCAAGGATTTGAGCGTTTCGAAGTGGTCGGGAAACTTGGCATGATTTGGCGATGGCCAAGCGACGAGGGTTGCAGGACGAGTACCGGTTTGTCGATGCACGTCCACGAGCGACGGTGCGTGGAGTGTTCGGTGATCCAGTGGCGCGGATCATCGTGCTGGTTTGGCGGCGAAAAAAACTGCCTGCGGCGTGTGTGGGCGGTGGCACCGCAGCTTCTACGATCGGCGGCAACGTCTGGTGCGCGATCTGTCGTGTGGTGGCGCGCGCATCTACCTGGAGGTGGAAGTCCGACGGGTGGAGTGTCGGAGTTGCCGAGCCGTGAAGCGCGAGCGACTGGAGTGGCTCGCCGACAATCCCTTCTACACCAAGCGCTTTGCCTTCCATGTGGGGCGACGCTGTCGGGTGAGTACCATCAAGGATGTGGCCGAGGAGTTGCGCCTGGACTGGCATTCGGTGAAGACGCTGGAGAAGCAGTACATGCGCGCGCAGCTGCGTCGTGTGGGGACACCGGCGCCGCGCGCTATCGGGATCGACGAGATCTCGATCCGCAAAGGCCACACATACCGGATTGTGGTGAGCGACTTGGAGCGCATGCGGCCGATTTGGTTCGGCGGCAAGGACCGCTCGGAAGCCAGCATGGACGGGTTCTTCGCCTGGCTCGGGCCGAAGAAGTGCCGGCGCATTCAGTTGGCGGTGATGGACATGTGGAAGCCGTTTCGCAATGCCACCAGGCGCCACGCGCCGCAAGCCAACGTCCTGTTCGACAAGTTCCACATCATGCGCCACCTCGGCGACGCCCTCGACACCGTGCGCAAGCGCGAGTATGCGCGGCTCAGCGGCAAGGACCGGCGGTTCATCAAGGGGCAGAAGTACACGTTGCTGTCGCACCGGGAGAATCTCACGCTCGACGGCCGCCGCGCCCTCAAGCAGTTGTTGGCGGCGAACAAGCGACTGAACACCGCCTACCTGCTCAAGGAGTCCTTCGGCCAGCTGTGGGACTACCGCACCGAGGGGTGGGCGCGGCGCTTCTTCGAGAACTGGAGGGCCGCGCTGAAGTGGCAGCGGCTCAAGCCGTACGAGGAGTTCGCCGACCTGATCGAGCGGCACTGGGACGGGATTGCTGCCTACTGTCACCCCGAGAACAAGGTCTCCCTGGGTTTCGTGGAGGGGCTGAACAACAAGATCCGAGTCATCCAGCGTCGGGCCTATGGGCTGCGCGACGAGGAGTATCTGCGACTGAAGATTCTCACCTGCATGTTGCCCAAGCTCTGAGATCGCACGTACGCGCCAGCGGGCGCGGTGTTGACACACACCCCGCCCCACCGCGTCGCCTGGCTCGTTACCGGCCCCGCGCCGCCCCCACCCCGTCTTCAACGCGCGAAAACACCGAAATTCACCCACACGACTTCACAAAGAGGCATTCTTCATGGCCGTCGATCTACCACAGCCGGTTGCATCGGCCATTCGTCGGGCGAGTTGAGAAAAGCCGAACAGGTGCATGGTGCCGCCGCGGAAGGCGCGCGGCACATGCCCGGCGTTCGCCGACATCGGTGGCACGCCCCGGCTTTCGCTGGACAGGTGGGTTCGTGGGCGTTACGGGGAAGCCATGAAAGTCGCACTCGGCAAGGTCGTATCTGGCAAGATCGTCGTTGCTGGCAACCCGTTCTCAGAAGGATCGACCGTGACGGTCTTCGCGCCGGAAGACGGTGAGATTTTCGAGATCAGCGCCGACGACGAGGCTGCCCTTCTTGCCGCGGTCGAAGAAGCCGACCGGGGGGACGTGATCGATGGCGACCAGTTCTTGCGGGATTTTGCCGGTCGGGAGTGAACCCCCCACTTCCGATCAAGGTCACTCGCCGGGCCGCTCGGGAGATTGCGAAGGCCTCCGAATGGTGGGACGCCAGTTGGTCCGCCGCGCCGGGAACCGTGCGAAAGGAGATTGTGCGTGTGTTCGGTCTCATCGCGCTTCAGCCGGGAGTCGGCGCACCAGCGAAGAATGCGCGGCTTCTATACGGCTCTGAAGGGGCGATCGTAAAGACGAGGGGGATGGCGGGCAAGGTCCGAGAATGGGACGGCATACACGGTCCTCGTGTCAGGGGACGGTGTCAGGGGACGAGAGTACGTTTGGCACGGTACGCGAGGGGGGATTCAGGAACGCGGGGACTACTGGCACGAATCAGCCGCGAAACGTACTGAAGGTACCATCGTCCCCGTGACCCCGGCTTGGCGCTCACCCGCCGCGGTCGAAGCGCGGCGACATCCGCTTGGCCGAAGCGCTCCGTGGCCGCGGTCGGGTGGATCGCTTGGTTCGGCTTCAGCATTTCGACGCGTTCTCGCATCACCACATAAGAACTCGGCCAACTCGCCCCCCCTGCCCGTCCTCCGTCAATCACCCGTGACCCTCTTGATCACTGCAGCGCGGGTCAGGAGATCGAATTGCGCTTCCAGCCGAATGACGCGCGCCGTGAGGTCCTCGATTTTCGCCTGCTGTGCTTTCAGGGCGTCGGCCTGCCGGGGCACCTTGTCCTCGAGCTTGATCATCGAGGTCAAGGCGCCCCACACCCTATCCGTGACGCTCATCGCGCGCCGGCCTTCGCGGCGGAGCGCCGGGCCCTGGCCTCCATCGCAGCAATGCGCCGGTCGCTCGCTTCGATGAACCTCAGTGCCTCGTCGATCGACGCGCCGGCTCGATCGGCCGCGGCCTTCGCCTGGTCCGCCAGTACACCCAGTTCATCGCTTTCTGCGGTCGATTCGTAGGCGGTTGCCCCGCGGCGCATCAGTTCCGCGATGGGCATACCGAGCTTCCTCGCCTTGGCCATGATCGCTTTCTTCTCCCGCGGGGTCGCCTGAACCACGATCCGCTCGATTGCTGCAGCCATGAATGCCTCCCGTCAAAGCCGAATGTACATGGACAGGATATGTACATCGGCCGTTGGCGTCAAGCCGTCGCCGGGCCGCCCCTCACAGCAAGCGAGCCGCCCGGCGGCCGCGACGAAGGAAGGCCCGCCAGCTAATCCAGACGAATGGGCCGACGCCGAGGAGAAAACGCAGCGGCAAGCCGCCAGTCGGAGGGATCTGACGAGACACCCACGCGCAATTGGGTTCGGCGCTCGCAACCGGCAAACGGGTGCGCCGGCTGCGGTCTGATCTGGTGGTTGTCAGAGATGTTATCGCATCACGCGGCGTCCCCGACATCGACGTGTTCGGCGTGACTGAAAAAGACGAAGACACCCATGATTGGGGGGAGGCCGTCTGCCGGGCGCATCCACCAGCTCCGTCATGTAGCGTCGTATAGGGCCTTGACATTAACCCTATACACGTCCACACTCTCTCCGTGCCCAGCCCCCGCTACACGCAGATCGATA